>JARRNG010000019.1:3882-22261 GCA_037385265.1 Nitrospirota bacterium | reverse complement strand
GGTTTTTGGCGTCGAAGGTCTCCATGACCTTGTAGAGCTTCTTCCAGTCGGAGGAGCGGAGGTTGCGGACCTCGCCGTTTATTATGCGGTCCACCTCTTCCTCGGACTCCTTCTTTATCCCATAAAACGGGAGCATGGCGGCGAAGGCCCTGACGGTGAACTCCCTCAGGGGCGTGAGCACGTCCTCGCGCCTCGTGAAATATGGGTCCTCGCCGGACGAGCAGGGCTCTCCGAGGACATTGAACTGCCTGCAGGAGACGGGCCTGAGGGGGTGTATGGAGCACTCGCCCCTGACGAGGAAGGGGCAGGGGTGGTCCTTGGTGAAAAAGAGGAGCCTCTCCTTCACCTTGGAGCGTGCCTCGCCGTCGAGCTTCTCCGCGGCGTACCAGTAGATGCCCACGAGCTCCAGGGGATATAGGGGTATGTCCGTCTGGCTCCGGCAGCAGGAGTCGCACCCCTTGGCGCAGGCCAGGCGCTTTCCGGTCCTTCCGGCGTGCTCCCCCAGGGCGAGCTCCACGCCGGCGTCCACTATGGCGTAGGCCTCAAGGAGCATGGGAAGCCACTTTAGCCTCCCCTCGTCCTCGGGAAAGCTTATGCGCCTCCGGGAATAATCGATATCGGTCCTGCGGGGGTCTTCCATGACGGGCTACAAGGACATTACATCACAGCCGCCCAGGAAAGTTCAAGCAGGGCCCATGATTTACATCATATGCCCGGCGGGCTCCGGGGGATTATGATTTAAGGAGAAATCCGGAGGAGGTAAGATGGCCGAAAAATCCCCGGAGAAGGATTTCGTCTCCAGGCTCGACATCTCAGACCAGGACGTCTTCGACGCCATGCGGGAGACCGAGGGCTTCCTCGATATCACCCCCGCGGACTTCAAGGAGCTCTACCGCCTGGCCTTCCGCCACGCCGCAGAGAGGGTGCTGGCCGTGAAGGCCCGCGACATAATGACCCGCCAGGTCCACTCCGTGAGGCCCGACGCCCCCCTTAAAGAAGTCGCCGAGACCCTGGCCCGCACCGGCGTTGCGGGAGTTCCGGTGGTGGGCGAGGGGGGCAAGGTGGAGGGGGTCGTCTCGGAGAAGGACTTCCTGGCCCTCATGGGAGGCGAGGGGGCGGGGGGATTCATGGGCATAGTGTCCGAATGCCTGAAGGGGAAGGGCTGCGTGGCCGTGCCCGCAAGGAAGATGGCGGCCCGCGACGTCATGAGCTCCCCCGCCGTGACCGTCCGCGAGGAGACGGCCCTCACGGAGATTGCCGCCGTCTTCACCGAGCGAGGCATGAACCGCGTGCCCGTGGTGGACGGCGAGGGGAGGCTCGTGGGCATAGTGTCGAGGGCCGACGTGGTTGGGGCCTTCCTCCGAAGAGGCGGGTGAGGCACAGGGTATGACTTCCGGCTACTTCGCCAAGATGAAGGGCACGACCAAGAGCCCGCCGCGGGTGAGCCTCGCAGAGATAGGCTGGTCGTGGATAGGGGCGTTCCTTGGCATCGCCGCCGTGGCGGTGGCCAACTTCAGGGTGCTCGCGGGCACCGACATGGTTATGATCATCGGCTCCTTCGGGGCCTCGGCCGTGCTCCTTTACGGGGCCATCAAGAGCCCCCTGGCCCAGCCCCGTAACCTCATGGGCGGGCACTTCTTCTCGGCCCTAATCGGCGTGCTCTGCTATAAGGCGTTGGGCTCGGAGATGTGGCTTGCCTCGGCGGTGGCCGTGGCCACGGCCATCGCCTTCATGCACGCCACCAAGACCCTGCATCCGCCGGGCGGGGCCACGGCCCTCATAGCCGTGATAGGGAGCGAGAAAATTCACGCCCTGGGCTACCTCTACGCCCTCGTGCCGGCGGCCCTCGGCGCGGCCCTCATGCTCGTTGTCGCCCTCCTCGTAAACAACATACCCCGCACCCGCCGCTACCCCGAGTTCTGGCTTTAGCCTACCCGCCCCCCGCGCCCAAGCGCCGGGCATCCCAGGGGCCTGCGTTGGGTTATAATAACCAACCATGCTCAGGGTTGGCCTAACGGGAAATATCGGAATGGGAAAGACCACGGTGCTCAAGATGTTCCGGGAGCTCGGGGCCTTCACCGTGGACGCCGACGAGATAGTGCGCGGCCTCCTCGAAGAAGAGGCCGTCCTTGAGCGGCTCAGGCCGCTCCTGGGCGATGACGCCTTCGACTCCGGGGGTAGGCTCCTCAAGGGAAAGGCCTCGGAAAAGGTCTTCGGCGACGAAGGCGTCCGGCGGGCCGTGGAGGACGTGCTTCACCCCCTGGTCTTCGAGAGGGTGGAGGGCCTCCTTGAGGGGGCGGAGGCCGACATCGCCGTGGTCGAGGCCCCGGTCATCTTCGAGCGCGGCCACGAGGGCCGGTTCGACAGGACCATAACCGTCTACACCGACGAGGAGACCGCCCTGGCGAGGCTCGACGCCATGGGCGTCCCCCGTGAAGAGAGCCTGCGAAGGCTCGGAAGCCAGATGCCCATCGAGGAGAAGACCAAGCGCGCCGACTTCGCCATAGACAACTCCGGCACCGCCGAGGAGACCATGGCCAAGGTGAGGAGGGTCTACAGGGCCCTCCTGGAGGAGGCGGAAGGCTAGGCGTGGACGTCCTAAACGGCATCGGCGAGATAAGGCCCCGGCACAGGGGCGCCGTGGTCACCATCGGCAACTTCGACGGCGTGCACCTGGGCCACCAGAAGATAATCGGCACCGTCCTCGGGGAGGCCGCGGGGCTCGGCGCAAGGAGCATGGCCATCACCTTCAGGCCCCACCCCATGAAGGTCCTGAGGCCCGAGCAGGACGTGAGGGTGCTCACCCCGCCGGAGGAGAAGGCCAGGCTAATGAAGGCCTACGGCATCGACTCGGTCCTCTTCATCCCCTTCGACCGCGCCTTCGCCGGCACGGAGGCCGACGACTTCATAAACGAGGTGCTCGTGGGAAAACTTGCCGTGAGGATGGTCGTAGTGGGCCACGGCTACGCCTTCGGCCGCGGGAAGAAGGGCACCACGGAGCTCCTTAGGAGGCGGGGCCGCAAGTTCGGCTTCGGGGTGAGGGTGGTCAGAAACGCCTCCAGGGGCGGAAACGTCGTCAGCTCCAGCCTAATCAGAAGCCTTCTCGGGCGGGGGCGGGTGCGCGAGGCCGCCCGGTACCTCGGCAGGCCCTACATGATAGAGGGCACCGTGGAAAAGGGCGCAGGCAGGGGAGCGAGACTGCTGGACACCCCCACGGCTAACATCTCCACGCCCAACGAGCTTGTGCCCAAGAAGGGTGTCTACGCCGTGCGCGCCGCGGTGGGCGCCCGGACCTTCGACGGCGTGGCGAGCATAGGCACAAACCCCACCTTCCCCGGCGCCGGGCAGAGCTACGAGGTGCACCTCTTCGGCTTTTCGGGAGACCTCCGGGGCGAGGGCCTCAGGGTCTACTTCGTCGACCGCCTGAGGGACGAGGCCAGATTCCCCGACGCCGAGGCCCTCCACGACCAGATAAGGGCCGACATCTCAAGGGCCAAAGAGATTCTGAGAAAAAGCCCCCTCAGACCCATATAGGGTCGACGTCCACCGTAATTTCGCGCGAGGGCCTTCCTTTCAGGAGCCTCCTTAGGGCCAAGCGGAGCGCCTTCCGGGAGGAGGACTTAAGGAGGAGCTTCGATATCCTCTTTCCCCTCTTCGTAAGGGCGGGTACGGGGCCGAGCACCTCGACCTCCTTGAAATCATGATTCCCCGCAAGCGGCGCGCCGGTTGAGCTTACAAGCACCAGGCGAGTGAAGGGCGGGTAGCCCAGCTCCCGGCGGACAGAAAGCTCCCGGCGGTAGAACCCCGCGAAGTCGAAGCGCCTGATATGGCTGAAGAGCGGCGCCCGGGGGTTTGCGGTCTGGACGAAGAGCTGTCCCCCGGGGGCGGTCTTGTCGGCCAGGTAGACGAGCTCCCTGAAGGCCCTCTCGGTAGCCCTGAAGTCCGGCACGTAGCGGTAGCTGTCGGCGTTGAGGAGCGCCGTGAGGGCGAAGCCCTCGCCCGCCTCGTGCCGGGCAATGCGCCTGGTGCCCACCACGAGCCTCTCGCCGGTGTCGCTTAGCACCCCCAGGCCGCCCCCCTCCGCCTCGGCGGGGCCGAGTTCCTCCACTTCCTCAAGGACCCGCTCGATGCCCGCCCCGGCGGGCTCGAGAAGCCCCCCGCTGGAGGGGCAGACCTCGGGCGGCGCTCCGCCCGAGCCGCAGTATGAGCAGCGGAGCCTTCCCTCTTTCTTATGGTATACCAGCGAGACCCCGCAGCCCTCGCAGCTTAAGACGTTCTGGCAGTCGGCGCAGCGGAGCATGGAGTATCCCCCGCGGTTTATGACGAACATCGCCCGCCCCTCCTTGGCGATGCGCGAGGCCGCGGCCTCGCGGAGCTTCCGGCCTATGGCCCCCCCGGCGCGGCGAGAGTCCATAACCCTCACCGAGGGCCTGAGCCCCCGGGGCGCGCCCTCGATGAGCGTGTACTTCCCGGCCGAGGCGTTGTGCCAGGACTCTACGGAGGGGCATATGGAGGTCAGGAGCACCGTGGCGCTCTCCTCGAA
Source organism: Nitrospirota bacterium (assembly GCA_037385265.1). Classification (GTDB taxonomy): domain Bacteria; phylum Nitrospirota; class Thermodesulfovibrionia; order Thermodesulfovibrionales; family JdFR-86; genus JARRNG01. Next base: position 17,718 of record JARRNG010000019.1, on the reverse strand, counting down.
CCCCCTAAGCACGGCCATGTCCCGGGCGCTATAGCGCACTCCCGAGTCAGACTTGTAGGACGGGTTATCCTCGTGGACGACGACTATGAGGGAGACCCTCCCAAGGGGGGCGAAGACGGCAGAGCGGCTTCCGAGCACCACGTCGGCCTCGCCCGAGAGAATCCTCTCGAGCGCCTGCGAGCGGGCCCCCCCGCTCAGGCCCCCGTGGAAGAGGGCAAGCCTCTCGCCCGCCACGTCGCGCACCGCCCGTTCCACGTACCTCATGCCCGTGTGCTCGGGGACGAGGACGACGACCCCTTCGGCGTCCCTTATCGCCTCGAGGGCGAAGGCAAGCTCATCGCGCGTCGAGGGGGCGTGGTAGAGGAAGGTCCTGTAGCAGCGGCCCGCGACGCTCTCCCTCACCAGGGCCGCCCCCTCCAGGGACTTCCCGTCGAGTGGGCCGGGGGAATAAGCGCTGGGGGCCTCGGCCACGGAGTGGCGGGACCCCCGGGCCTTCACCCTCTCGAAGAACTCCCGGGGCAGGATGCTCTTTAGGACCGAGCCCTCGTTTGAGAAGTAGTAGTCCGCCATCCACTCGATGGTGCGGAGCATGGGGCCCCGGAGGACGGGGCCCTCGCTATCGAGGGAGACTATCTCCTTGAGCCTGCCCTCCGGGGGCTCGCGCCGGGGCCTCATGGCCACGGCGCGGCGCACGGACTTCCTTATCTCGGCGCTTACGAGCATGCCGGGCTCCAGGGCCCCTCTCATGTGCTCCGGCACCCGGTAGGTGAGGGCCCCTACGTTTTGTGGGAAGACAAGGTCGTAGAATTCCATTATCAGGGCCTGCGGTTATTTAGATCCATCCGGGTTCATTCCTAGTTCATTACGGGCGCGTTCAGGCGCTTTCCGGGTTAATATCATTTAAGAAGGCCTCGCCACCCATAGGGGATTTTAGCACAGGGGAGCGGGCTCTTTTATGCCTGCTCCGCCCGGCAGCGCTTAAGTCTCTATGTACCGGGAGAGCAACGTCCGGGTTGAGGACTTCGGCTACGAAGAAACAGCATTAGAGTACTCGGGAAGCAAGGATCTACTGCTGAAATAAGCAAAGAAACTGCGTTTACCAAAGACAAGAATAGACGGAATGGACTGCTCCGTGGAGCAGCCCATTCCTTAACAAGATATCGCTGGGATTTATTTGAGCTCCCTGGACTAAAACACGGGAGTAGGCACCTTTCCCCAGCCCGTATCCTCCGGCAGGTCCCTGATGTCGAGAATCATCGGTTCATGTATGTCAATGTCCGCCATGAACTTCGGGACCCTCCTGGCGTTCATGGAAAAGACATCGGAGGATTTATCGACTTCAACGTCGAGCACCCTCAGGAACACCAGCCTCCTGACAACGCCCGACCCCGGGCCGGGATGCTCGGTTCCTCCATGCAGCGAGTGGTGCCCCTCTCTAAGGTGCCTGAAAGGGTGGAATATCCAGTCGACGATCATTCCTATCGTGTGGTGCCTTTTGTAGAGCTTCCATTCGCCTCCGGTATCCGCGACGAGCCCCTGCATTATGTAGTTTTGGGGCAGGAAGTAGACAAGATAGTTTTCGCCGGGCTTCAGCCGGGCTCTGATCTCATCTGCCTGGAGCACATCGGCCATCCTGTGATCCATCATGCTCGTATCTTCAGGGAGAATCGAAAGGGCGACCACGTTTCCCCCCGCCCAGAGGGGTAGATGCCTGGTCGTGTAGGCCCGCAGAGAGAATGCGCCGCCTATCACCAGTGTGGCTATCACCGCGAACAGGGCCACCTTTCCCGCAGCGGTAGAAGGAGCTATTTTGCTCTCCACCGCTCTGGGGAGGAACATCCCGGTTTTCTTCATATAGGCTTCGTAATCGGTCTTGTGAGCCTTCAGCATTCTCTTCTCCTCATCCTTGGAGAGGAAGTAGTAGATCAGTATCATCGCGAGCCACAGAACCGCGACGAGGAACCTCGGCCACAGGATGGAAAGCCCTATTCCGCAGATGGCGAGCCCCAGATACTGGGGGTGTCTGATATAGGTGTACAGACCCTTTAGCACGGCCCCCCTCTTAAAAAACTTAGCGGCGTATATCTGCAGTGCGCAGAAAGCGAACACCGCCAGTCCGAGGACAAAGAGCACCGAGCCCGCCACCCTCAGAGACATAAGGAAGGCGTCGGGCGGAATTACCATGTGCGGCAGGAAAAAAGCGCTAAGCCACCTGGTGGCCGGATACTTTGCTATCTCAAGGAGAAAGGGGTTGAACACCGTATAGAAGAACCCGGCAAAGGGGCTAATCATTATAAGTATCTCAAGGCCGATCACAAAATAGAGCACTATGGCGCTACTGAGGACCGTCTTTCTCTTGTCCATAATAAAGACCTCCAAAAGAGATTTCAGTCGACGCTTTCAGTTCAGGAAGGAAAGTTTAGCGTTCTTGGAGGCCTGTGTGGAGGATTCAGAAAGATGTCTTTGTGCTCAGGAGATTTTATGATGTCTGTTTCTCTGACGGCAGCAAATGTCTCAAAAGCACCATCAGCAGGTGCGGAGACAAGCACGAAAGGATGATTGAGATCTCGGAAATCTTTATCCACCCTTTTTTGCCCGTCCGGCGTTGCGGGTTGGTGGTCTTTCAACGGGCAGTTATGCACATGCGGCGCGGCGACAGAGGTCTTGCCAGCGTACCCGTAAGGGCAGGTATTCTGGACGGCAATCGCAAATGCTATCAATGCTATAAGAACCCGCAACATTGCAAAACAATTTAACAGGCAAATATGAATAATTTATGAAAAGAGTAAGAGCAACTACAATTATAAGATTATTTGGCGAATCTGCCATCGTCTCTGGAAGCTTGAATCTTATGTATTTTCTTCTCAAGCCATCCTATCTTCTCCGCTTTCCTTGCATCGAATTCCGGCACATAAGGCTTGATATCCAGAAGAGGTGTCCCGTCCAAGATGTCCACGTCCTGTACGTGCAACGTATTTCCTTCAATCCCGACGAGGCGGACTATCGAGAAGCCTATCGGATTCGGCCTGCTGGGACTTCGGATTGCGAACACTCCGTGTGGTTCCGTATCCATATATGGCTTCTGTATCAAGACTGATTCTTTTGCCAGGTGAAAATGGTATATGAGAATGATATGAGAAAATCCTTCCAGGTCCTTTAAGCCTTCGGCATATTGAGGGAATACCTCGACTTTCCCGCCGATGCCCCCGGCTCCCGCAGGCTGAATGGGTGTTCCCTCGGGCTCCTTGAAGGGGGAATGAATAACTCCTATGGGCTTATATCTGAACTCAGTCATGATTATCAAGAGTAGCCAGCACAATTATAGCAGGTCTGTTGATGCAAGACTTCGGGAAGAATCCCGCCCTGCATTTTTGCGATTGAGGGCCTTACCGCTCGGCCTTGAAGAGGGCGGGATTTTCGGCGACGAACCTGGTTATTACCCTGTTTACGAGGCCCTCCTTCTTTCCCTTCAGGTAGTAAAACCCTATCAGCGCGGTCACAAGGGCGCCGACGGAGTCCACTATCAGGTCCCCCATGGTGTCGTTGAGGCCGGACTTCTGCATGTTGAGGCCGAAGGCATGGTCCATGGAGAACTCGAATATCTCCCACAGGGCCCCGATGGCCACGGCGAAGCAGAAGGAGAAGAAGGCGATCCAGAAGGGGGAGGAGGAGAGCGTGTTCTTCCTGTAGAGGATGTAGAGGACGAGGAAGCCGGCGAACCCGAAGGCCACGCCCGCTCCGGCGTGGAGCATAAGGTCCCACCACCAGAACTTCGTGTAGTAGCCCCTGATCTCGCCGAGGAAGAGCGCCAGGTACAAGAACACGACGACGGCGAACTCGATCTCCGTGGGAAAGAAGAGCCGGTATCTCCTTTCCAGCAGCGAGGGGAAGAACGTAAGGGCCAGGATGAGAAGGGAGGTGAAGAGGATCAGCCACTGCCCCTCCCTGGCCGCCCCGGCGGCGGCGACAGCTACCAGGACCCTCACGAAGTAGGCCAGGGCAAGCTGTATCTTGTCCGCCGTGTCGAGCTTTCGCCTGAATAACCTCATCCGCCGATTCAGCTCCGCCCGGGGCCGTGCGGGACCTAAAGCCCGCGTTCCTTGAACAGGGGGGCGTATTTATGGTCCACAAACTGTATGTGCCTCAGGAGCCAGTCCATGAGGAAGCGCATTATATCCAGCGCCACTGTGAGGTCGCCCTGCCGGAAGCTCTCCTCGAACTCCGGGACCTTCCTCCGGAAGGTCTCGTGCTCGACCAGGTGCTCCTTCAGGCCCTCGTAGCCGAACTCCTCCATGTATTTCTCCTCCATGGCGAAGTGAAGGAGGGCGTAGTCGCGCATCCTCCGGAGTATCTCGTCCGTCTCGTTCCTGGCCTCCCCGGCCTTGATCGACTCGTGCAGCCTGTTTATGAGGTCCACGATGGACTTGTGCTGGCTGTCCACGACCTCGATGCCCAGGCTGTACTTCGGGCTCCAGACCACAAGCGGCATGGTGTCCTCCCCTTGAATTCTTATTCCGGAGCCGCGGCGATTCTGCGGACCACGGCTATAGCTTGGTTATCCTCACCTTGGAGACCCGGCGCTCCTCCATCTCCAGGACGAGGAAGCGCATGTTGTGGAAGCGCACCTGCTCGCCGGTCTTCGGCAGCCTCCCGAAGAGGCCGAAGACGAAGCCGCCGATGGTGTTGAACTCCTCGCTCTCGAGGTCGGTGCCCATGAGCTCGTTGGCCTCGTCCAGGGGGACGGAGCCCGAGAGAATGAAGGTGTGTTCGTCGATGACCTCGACGTCCCGGGCCGCCTCCATCTCCTCGAACTCGTCCTGCAGGCCCCCCACTATCTCCTCCATCAGGTCCTCCAGCGTCACCAGCCCCTCGGTGCCGCCGTGCTCGTCCACCACCACGGCGATGTGGAGCTTCTTCCTCCGCATGTCGTCCAGGAGCTCCGAGACCATCTTGTTCGCGGGGATGTAGTAGGCGTCGCGCATGAACTCCTTCACCTGCTTTTGCGAGATGTCGGCCTGGGCCATGTTTATGAGCAGGTCCTTCAGGTAGAGGATGCCCGAGATATTGTCTATGTTTTCCCTGATGACAGGGTAGCGCGAGAAGCCCTTTTCGCTGACGAGCCTCATGGCGTCGGCCACGGTTGCCTCCTCGGGGATGCCCGCTATCTCGGTCCTGGGGACCATGGCCTCGGAGACTTCGGTGTCGCCGAACTCGAAGACGCGGTGCAGGAGCTTCTTCTCCTGCTCCTCGATTACCCTCTCCTCCTCGGCTATCTTTATCATGGCCTTTATCTCCTCCTCCGTTACGAAGGGCGAGGCGGGCCTCTCCTTGACGCCGAAGAGGCGGAGGACGAGGTTGGCCGAGACCTTGAATATCCATATGGCGGGCGATATGAGCTTTATGAAAACCTCCAGGGGCTTGGCCACGAGCAGGGAGACCCTCTCGGAGTGGGTCACGGCGAAGGTCTTGGGGGCCAGTTCGCCGAAGACCACGGTGAGGAAGGTCATCACGATGGTGGCCGAGACGATGCCGCCCTGGCGGCCCAGGTACCTGATGGCCAGGGCGGTGCCCAGCGAGGTGGCCAGGACGGTGAAGAGGTTGCCCGAGAGTATGACGGCGCTGAAGAGCTTGTCGTGCTGGTTGAGGATGCGCTGGAGGGCCAGGGCCTTCTTGTCGCCGGTGTCGATGAGGTGGCGCAGCCTGAACTTGTTGACGGCGATTATCGAGGACTCGGAGCTCGAAAGCACGGCCACCGCCAAGAGGCAGACGACGATGAGTATGAGGTTGATAAAACTCGGGGGTTCCATCCTCTAAAGGGAGAGCCTACCTCATCTTTTCAATGACCGCGTCGGCCACCCCGGAGGTGCTGGCCGCCGTGGGGTCGTCGCGGTGGGGCTTCATGTCGTAGGTCACGTCCTTGCCCTCTTCTATCACCGCCGCAATGGCCCCCTCCATCCTGGAGGCGGCCTCCATCTCTCCGAGATGCCTGAGCATCATGACGCCTGAGAGCATCATAGCAAACGGGTTCATCTTATTCAAGCCCTTGTACTTGGGGGCGCTTCCGTGGGTGGGCTCGAAGAGCGCGCCCTCGGTTCCGATGTTCGCCCCCGGAGCAAGGCCCAGCCCCCCGATAAGCCCCGCGGCCAGGTCCGAGACCACGTCGCCGTAGAGGTTCGGCAGGACGAGGACGTCGTAGAGCTCGGGCTTCTGCACGAGCTGCATGCACATGTTGTCTATAATCCTGTCCTCGAACTCGATGTCGGGGTAGCCCTTGGCCACCTCGCGAGAGACCTCGAGGAAGAGGCCGTCGGAGAACTTCATTATGTTGGCCTTGTGCACGCTGGTGACCTTCTTCCGGCCGTTCTTCCGCGCGTAGTCGAAGGCGTAGCGCACTATCCTCTCGGTGCAGGTTACGGAGATGGGCTTTATGGATATGCCCGAGTCCTCCCTTATGCGCCGCCCCGAGGCCTTCTCGACGTAGTCGATGAGCCCCAGGGCCTCCTTCGAGCCCTTCTGGAACTCTATTCCCGCGTAGAGGTCCTCGGTGTTCTCCCTCACGATGACGAGGTCCACGGCGTCGAAGCGCGTGCGGGCGCCCTTGAAGCTCTTGCAGGGGCGGAGGCAGGCGTAGAGGTCGAGGCTCTGGCGGAGCTGGACGTTGACGCTCCTGAAGCCCTTGCCCACGGGGGTGGTGATGGGGCCCTTTATGGCCACCCTGTTTCTCTTTATGGACTCTATCACCCGGTCCGGAAGCGGGGTGCCCTCCTTCTCGTAGACGTCCTCGCCGGCCTCCTGGACGTCCCAGTCGAACTCCACTCCCGTCGCCTCGAGCACCCGCCTCGTGGCCTCGGCAATCTCCGGGCCCACGCCGTCGCCTGGTATGAACGTTACCTTGTACATTAGGGTATCACCTTCATTATCTGTCTGGCTATGTCGGGGTGGTTGGCGATGAACCTCAGCTCGTCGTCCGTGAGGGGGTGCTGGGTGTGGAGGTTCGCCACCTGCACGAGCTCCAGGACCTTCCTGGCCTGCTGGTCGTTTCTGAAGCTTATGCCGAGCTTGTCGTAGACGTGCCTGAAGCCCTTTACGCCGCCGTACGCCCCGGTGGTTATCACGCGGCCCGTCTCCACGAGCCTCGGCTTTCCGCGACCCACGTCCTCGGGGTCGTAAAGTTCGTAGTTCCGCCTGTCCTTGAGGGCCCCGTCGGCGTGTATGCCGGACTCGTGGGCGAAGGCGTTGTCGCCCACGCCGGGCTGGTTGATGGGGATGGGAAGCCCGAAGGCCATGGAGGCGTAGTTGGCCATCTTCCACGCCACGGTGAGGTCCACCTGGTCGGCGAGTTCGAGCTTCTCCCTGAGCCCGTGGGAGTACTTCAGGGCCAGTATGGTGGAGACGAGGTCGCAGTTTCCGCAGCGCTCGCCGTAGCCGTTTATGGTGGTGTTTATGTAGCAGTCCACGCCCGACTCCACGGCGCCCTGGGCCCCCGAGACCGAGACGGCCTCGGCCATGCCGAGGTCGTTGTGGCAGTGCATCTCGATGGGGAACTTCGCCTCCGAGGCGATTCGTCTTATCCTGTCGTAGATGGTGAGTGAGTCGTCGCAGCCCAGGGTGTCGCAGTAGCGGAGCCTGTCGGCGCCAGCCTCCCTGGCCGCCAGGGCGAACTCCACGAGCTTGGGCACCTCGGTGCGCGAGGCATCCTCGGCGTTAAGGCCCACGGTCTCGGCCCCCAGCTCCCTGGCGAGCCTCACGGCGGCCGAGGCCCCCTTTACGACGTCGCCGAAGGTCTTCCTGCCCTGGAACTTGCCCTCTATCATTATGTCGGAGGTGGAGATGGAGACGTTCAGGTGCTTGAGGTCGGGGCAGTTTTTGAAGGCCAGCTCCACGTCCTCGGGCACGGCCCTGCACCAGCCCTCCAGGTGGGTCTTCCTTATCCTTCCCTCCTTTACGAGCCGGAGGTTGGCGTTTATGTAGTTTACCTCGTGCTTGAGGGTGGGGAAGCCCATCTCGGACTGGTAGACGCCCATCTCGTCGAGGTAGATGTTTATCATCGTCTTTGAGAGCTTGGGCAGGAGTATCCGCGAAGTCTGCACTCCGTCGCGGTTAGTGACGTCTATCAGATATACTTTTTTCATTTCTCCGGTCCTAGGTGCTCAAGGGGAAAGTAATTATAGCACACCCGTCCGCGGGGAGGATTCGAGCGTGGGGCGCGAGGGGGTTGTTATTCCCCGCCCGCGGGGGCCTTCTCCCCGGCGACTGAGGCGGGCATGCCGAACTCCTCGAGGGCCTTCTTCATGGCCTCCACGTCCACGGCCCCGTCGTCGTAGGTGACGGTGGCCGTCTTTTCGTCGGTGTCGAGCTTCAGGTCCTTGACGCCTTCGAGGCCCCTCAGGGCCGTGTTGGCCTGTATCTCCCTGGCGCCGCACTCCATGTCAGGGACCGAAAGCACCACGGTCTTCTCGGCGGCCAGGGCGGCGGGCGCGGCGGCCAAAAGCCCCGCGGCCAGAGCTGCCAGGGCGAAAAGCAGGCCGGCTGCAAATTTCCTCTTGGTCATCGGCATGGTATATATTTTAAAATATCCCCAGGGATTTTTTCGAGCGCCCGCGGGGCGCGCTAGAGAGGCAAGGAAAGGGGACTCGCCATGACGGGAACGCAGAAGACTGGGTTGGCCCTTGTAGCCCTGGGGGTGCTTATTTCGGCCGCCGCCCTTTACCTCACGGAGAACCTCACGCCGGAGCTCGGCCTTCGCTGGAACCTCGAAAAGGTGGAAGTCGTGCTGCAGCTCGAAGTGGATGAGACCATGATGGACCTCGCCGGCTTCAGGGAGCGCTACCCGCAGTACGACGACCTCAGCGACGACGAGGTGGCCCTGAGGGTCCGCGCCAGGTATTTCGACAAGATGCCCGAGGCGGAGTTCGACAGGGCCTTCATCGTCCCGGAGGCCCGGCAGCCCGCGGGCGGAAAGCCGGGGGGCGACCCCGTCATGATAAGGGGCGACCTAGCCGACATCCGGCCCACGGACCCGCTGACGCGAAGCGTTTATGTCTCCGACGCGATAGACTACGGCCTCCTGGCCCTCGAGGTTAAAAGGACGGCCTTCCCGCTCCGATACGCCCTCTTCGCGGCCCTGGGGCTCCTGGCCGCCGGCTTTATTCTGATGGCCTCCTCGCGGAAGAGATGACCGAGGCCTAACCCAGGGTGACAATCACGGCGAAGCCCGCCACCATCATGAGCGCACCGGCCGCGCGCTCCCCCAGGCGGCCCTCTCGGAAGACCAGGCAGCCGTAGAGCACGCTTATGAGCAGGCTCGTCCTCTTCACCGCCACCATGTAGGCCACCTCCGTCAGGCTCACGGCCACCACGTGGGTGACCACCATGAGGGCCATGAGGAGCCCGGCCGCGACAAGGTAGGCCATGTGCCTCCTTGAGATGGAGGATATCCGCCCGAGCCTCGGCACGGCCAGGGGCGCGTAGGCCAGGGGCAGCACCGTGAAATACACCACCCCGTAGAAAAGCGCCGAGGAGGAGTTTATCCCCATCTTTATTAGCGAGGCCGTGAAGGCGTAGATGAAGGCCACGGCAAGCATCAGCACCGCGCCGCGCTCCCTGAAGATGGCCCGGACAGGTTCGAGAAGGCCCCGGCGGAGGTGCTCGAGGTTGAGCACGTAGCCCCCGGCGCTAATGATGAGTATGCCTACGGCGCCCGGAAGCGTGGGGCTCTCGCCAAGCAGGAGCCAGCCCACCCCTATCAGGAAGATCGGCGTGAAGGCCAGGAAGGGGAGCGAGAGGCTCATGGGAGAGACCCTCAGGGCCTTCACGTAGAGATAGAAGGAGAGCACCTCCAGGGGCATCCCCGCCCCCAGGGCCACCCAGAAGCCGTGGCCTATGGGGGGCCTATCTATAAAGAGAAGCAGGGCAAGAAGGGGCGGCGCGCACACCAGGAGCCTCAGCCACGCCGCCAGCCTCTCGTCGGCCTCCCTGAGGGCCCGCTTGGTCAGGGCGTCGCTTGTGGCGAGCGAAAAGGCGCACAGGAGAGTGAGGGCCACCCACATGGGTCATATGATAGCCCGAAGGGCCGGCTCACTCAAGCAGGACCGCCACGGCCCTGCCCACGTAATGCGAGACCGCTATAACCGCCAGGGCCACAAGGACGTGCTCGCCAATGGCCCTCAGGGGGCTCTCTCTCCGGGCGCGGGCCACGTAGTAGTTCAGGACCGCAAGGAGCAGGAGCCCCCAGGCGATGGCGACGCCTATCGCCGTGCCCAGGGAGAAGAGGAGCACCGGCACCACGAAGCTCAGGGAGAAGACCGCCACCGCCAGGAACGTAAAGACCGTGGTCATCCAGACCTCGGCGTGGGTATGCCTGGGCCTTCCGTCGCCGTCGAGCTCGGCCTCCTCCACGGTGTGGAGGCTCACGGCGTCGGAGAGGCCGTCGGCCACGGCCATCACCGCGATGCCCGAGACCACGGCGAGCTTCGAGGCCGTGGCGGCGTAGAGCCCCGCTATCAGCCCCAGGGAGGTTATCACCGAGGTGGTGAGCCCGAAGGTGATTCCCTGTATGAGCTGGTGGGAGTATCGGTTCTTCATGCGCTTAACCCCGCCGATGCCTAAGGCACGGCCTGCTTTATCTGCTGCTCGAATATTATAAGGAGGGCCAGGACCAGGAGGAGCACTATCCAGGCCGCTACGGCTGCCCTCACTGCCTTGGCCGCCTTCTCGGCCTCCCACCACTCCCTGGGCCTGACCCCCTTCAGGGCGAAGGTGACCACCCCGGCGAGGTTGATGCTCACGATGTTTACGAGAAACAGGAGGAGGGCCCCGGTGGCGTCCACCCAGTTGCCGGAGCCCGCGAAGAGGCCCGCGGCCACCAGGGGCGGAAGGAGAGCCACGGCCACCATGACCCCCACGAGGGCCTCGGCCACGCCGGCCGTTATGGTATAGGCCCCGGCGGCGCCCGTGGCAAGGGCAAGGAAGATGTAGTAGTGCCTGACGTCGGAGCGGAGAGCAAGCTCCCTCGCCGAGGGGTCCACCTCCATGAGCATCCCCATGGGCACGGCCACCAGGAGCGCCGCGGCGACCCCCGCGCCCACGGTGAGCATCGCGCGCCGGGCCAGGTCCCTGTCGGCCAGGACGGTGGCCAGCGAGAGGGCCTTGTTGGGGCTCAGGAGGGGGGCTATCACCATGGAGCCGATTATGACGGCCACGTCGTTTTTAAGAAGACCCAGGGCGGCGATGAAGGAGGCCAGGGCTATCATGAGGACATAGCCCCTCGAGACGTGGGCGGCCCCGCCCACCTTCTGGTAGAGCTCCTCCACCATGATGCGCTCGGGGGGCTTCCCGGCGGCGGCCTTCCCGGCCTCCTCCGGGGCGGGCTCCTTAGGCCTCGGAAGCGTGGCCTCCACGGGCACTATCACCACGCGGTAGGCCTTCTCCTTCTGGAGGCAGCAGCTCTCTATCTCCGCCAGGACGGGCTCGGCGTTTTCGGCCCTGAGGAGCACCTTGGTGATTGTGTCGCCCTCGCCCAGGTGGTCACACAACCGCAGAAAGAGCGGGACACGCCGCCCCAGGGGCTATTCAAGCCCGGGGGACTCTGATACCATTTGTCCAGACTCCGCCCAAAAAGGGAGGTGCAAAGCCATGCTTAAGGAATTCAAAGAGTTCGCCGTCCGCGGAAACGTGGTGGACATGGCCGTGGGCATCGTCCTTGGGACCGCCTTCGGCCTGATTGTGAAATCGCTCGTCTCCGACCTGCTCATGCCCCCGCTGGGGCTTGCGCTGGGGGACGTGGATTTCTCGAACCTCTTCGCGACGCTCAGTGAGGGCGCGCCGCCCGGCCCTTACCCTTCCCTGGAGGAGGCGAAGGCCGCGGGGGCCGTGACGCTTAACTACGGCCTCTTCATGAACACGGTGGTGAGCTTCCTCATAGTGGCCGGGGCGATGTTCTTCCTGGTGAGGAGCATAAACCGGATGAAGCGGAAGGAGGAGGCCAGCCCCCCGCCGGCGCCGGAGACGAAGGCCTGCCCCTTCTGCTTATCGACGATACCGGCCAAGGCCAGCCGCTGCCCCTTCTGCACCTCCGCGGTGGAGTGAGCTCCGGGCTAACCTAGCCCCGAGAGCTCCACGAGCTTGTCGCGGGAGGAGAGGCCCTTCACGATCCTCATGGCGGACTTCCGGAGGCCGAACTCCTTCGCGAGCACCTCCAGGAGCTGTGCGTTTGCCGCCCCCTCGGCGGGTGGCGCCGTGAGCCTCACCCTCAAGGAGCCCTCCCTTACGCCCTCCACGGCCGCCCTGGAGGCGCGGGGCTGGACGCGCACGGAGACCGTAACGGCCTCGGCGGAGGACCTCACCACGGCCGCGCCCAAGCGGGAGAGGAGGGATTTCCTATCGGGAGGCGGGGGCATGGGCGTTAATCCATCGGGCCGAACCCGTAGCGGAGTCTCTCAAAGACAGTGGGAGCCGCTCACGCGGGCTTCGTGGCCTCTATTAGGACCGTGTCGTCGAGCTGCTTGCGGCGCGCCTTCCCGAAGCCGGTCTCCTCGAACCAGCCTGCGATCTCGTCGGGGGAGTAGCACCTGCCTCCCTCGGTGTTTACGAGCATGTTGACGGAAAACATGGCGCTCCACTGCGGGTAGGTGAGGTCGTTGTTTATGTAGAACTCCTGTATGACAACCCTGCCGCCGGGGTTCAGGGCCTTGTGGCATTTCTCCAGGATGAACAAGTTGTCGTCGGCGGAGTAGGCGTGGAATATCTGGCTGATGAATATGAGGTCGTAGCCCATGCCGATGGGGTCGGCCACGAAGTCGCCCTCGAGAAACCTGATGCCCTTTATCTTCTGCTTGCTGGCGAGCTTCTTGGCTATCTTTATCGCCTCGGGTCTGTCGAATATGGTCACGGAGACCCCCTGACCACTTCGTCCAGGGCCGACCAGTTCTGCCAGAGGGTGTCGGCGTGGCGGACGATGTCGCCCTGGTACTCGGCGCCTTCCCTGGTCAGGTGGCGGTTGCTCGTGGGGGTGTTCCGGTACTTGCCCCCCTGCTTCCTCAAAAGGCCCAGGGAGACGAGGGCGTCGAGCAAAATGGCCGTGGCCCTCCTGTCCGAGCCCAGGGTGCGCGCCAGGGCCTCGGGGGTCTGGGACTTCCTGAGGTGGTCGAAGACTCCGAGATTGTTAGCCGTTAACAAGACCCTGGCGGATTGGAATCCGGACCAGAGCTTTCTTAGCTCTTTCGCGTTTCCCGCCATACATCCCCCTTTACTACCTATACAACCGCATTAACGCCTGCGCCCGGAATTTAGCGCCTATAAATTTAACATAAATTCCCCCGGAACCCCAAAATTTTTCTTGCAGCCGAAGGGGTTAAAATCCGCCCGCTGGGCCGCCGGAGAGGGCGAGGGGGGCGTGGGCGGCAGATTAATTCAATAAAGAAGGGTAGTTAGCTCAGTCAAGGAGGCTCAGCTTCCGGGGCGTCTCGTCCACCTTTTTCACCTCTGCGATCTCCTCGCCCCCGGCCGCCCCGAGCTCCCGGAACTTCCTGACCGAGGGGAGCACCCTGGCCTCCAGGGAGCCCACCGCCCTGTTGTAGGCCTCGGTGGAGCGCCCCAGGGCCGCGCCCAGGTCCGAGAGGTGCCTGGCCCAGGTGCTCACGCGCTCGTGCATCTCCCGTCCCAGGGCGGCGATGGCCTCGGCGTTCTTTGCCACCTGCTCCTGCCTCCAGCCGTAGGCCACGGCCGTAAGGAGGGCGAAGAGCGTGGTGGGGGTGGCCACCAGGACCCTCCGCGACATGCTGTCTTCCATGAGGCCGGGCTCCGCCTCCAGGGCCGCCACGAGGGCCGCCTCCCCCA
>JARRNG010000019.1:0-3851 GCA_037385265.1 Nitrospirota bacterium | reverse complement strand
GCCACGTGCTTCTTCACGTGGCCCGCATGGCGCTTGAGCGCCGCGTCCCTTTCCTCGGCCGTCTTGGCCGAGGAGGCGTCCAGGAGGGCCTCCAGGGAGACCTTCGAGTCCACCACGATGTCGCGCCCCCCGGGCAGGTGGACCACCATGTCGGGCCTCACGCGGCCCGACTCGGTGGAGACCGAGACCTGCTCGGTGAATTCGCAGTGCGACGACATTCCGGCCAGTTCGACCACGTTTTTCAGCGTTATCTCGTGCCAGCGGCCCCGCACGTGGGGCTTCCTTAGGGCGGTCACCAGGTTGCCGGTCTCCTTGGTGAGCCTTTCGTGGGTGGTGGCCAGCATCTTTATATGCTCGTCGAGGCTCGTGTACTCCTGCTTCCGCTTGACCTCTATCTCGTGCAGCTGCTCCTCGTAGCGGCGGAGGGCCTCGTTCAGGGGCTTTACGAGCCCGTCCATGGCGACCTTGTGCTCTCCGAGCTTGCCCTTGGTCTCCTCGAGGACCCGGCCCAGGTTTTCGTTGGCCAGCTTAAGGAACTGCTCGTTGCTCGAGCGGAGGGCGGCCGAGGAGAGGGCGCCGAAGGTGTCCGCAAGCTCCTTCTTGGCCGCCTCCAGGAACTCCTTCTGCTCCCGGAGGCTCCGGAGCTCCGTCTCCGCAGCCACGCGCGCGGCCGATGCCTCCCTGAGCTCGCCACCGAGCCTCTGGGCCTCCTGGTCCAGCCTTGCCACCTGGCCCCTGAGCTCCCCTACCAGGCCGCCGAAGCGGCCCCTGAGGAGGAGCCAGCCGAGGGCGAAGCCCACGGCGGCGCCGGCAAATATATAGAGGACTTCTGGCATGTCTCGCGCACCCCCCCGGGATTAATGGTCTATTTTAAACGCAAGCCCTCTGATATGTCGAGGCCGCCGCGCCCAAAATGAAAGGCCCCCTCCCGCGAAGGGGAGGGGGCCCGGGTTCGTCCGCCGAAGGCGGATCAGTAAACCTGTCGCCACTCGTAGGAGTCGAAGGAGTAGACCAAGGCGCCCATGAGCATCCCTATCTTCCGGAGCTCGTCCGATATGCCCGGGGCGTAGTAGACGTCGGCGGCATTGCCGCTTGCCGCCGAGGCAAGCTCGCAGTCGCCGATCTCCTTGCCCGGCGGCGGGCTGCTCAGGATGACGTCGGTGCTCATGCAGAAGTAGTTGCCCACGAGGGCCCCCACTATGGTGCCCGGAAAGTCGGTGCCTATGGTCCCTGAGGCGTAGAACCCCCCCATGTAGGTCTGCTGCGTCACGGTGGCCATCCTTATATGCTGCTTCGTCATGACCCCCATGAGGTCGTCCTGGATGAACTTACGCCCGGGGGCGTCGAAGGTCAGGAAGTCCTTTTCCATCGTTATGTTGCCCGGGGTGTAGAGGATGCCCTTACCCTCGTAGTTGATGGCCCTGTTCTTGGCTATGGTGAGGTTGCCGCAGCCCGTGATCTCAACCCTTCCGTCCACTATCAGGTTGGGCGTGGCGTTGCCCGAGCCGTCCTGGCCGTCCATGTCCCAGAAGAGGCAGCCGTTGTCGTCGTTGCAGGTGCAGGTGGTTATGTCGTTTGTATCGGTGCAGGAGTGGTCGCCCACCCTGAAGTTGGCCGTGGCGTTGGGCTCGAAGGCGCAGCTCTTTGCGCTCATGTCGAGCTCGTAGGACATGGTGGTGATGTAGTCCAGGTAAGTGCATGCGTTGGGGATGGCGCAGGTGGAGGGGTCGAGGGTCTGCCCCTTCCGGTCCTTCTGTCCATCGTACTCGTCCTGAAGGGTGGGCAACTGGATCTTGTCCCCCAGGTCGTAGCCGTCCGGCATCACCGTCTCGTCAGAGTGAATGCTCTTGTCCGGGTCATTGACGTCGATCTCCTTGTTGGCGTATATGGCATCCACGGCGGCCTTGTAATAGAGGTTGCCGCCCGCGTCTATGATGTCCTTGTCCCCGTCGCCGTTGGAGTCTATGTCGCCCGCCACGCCTATCTCGCCCTTGCCTGTGACCTCCACCTGGACGTTCTTGACCCTGAAAATCGCCTCGAGGGAATAGACGGGGTAGCCATTGTAGTAGTCGGCCACCTCGGGGTCCAGGAGCCTGTCCCTTATTGCCGCGTCCATGTCCTGGTAACCGTTCATGACCTTGGAGCTCCCGCTTATGGACATGTCGTTCGTCGCCCCGGTGCCCAGGATGTGGACAGGGCCAGACATATTGATGTTTCCTGTTATAGTGGCCGCGGAGGTGCCACGCCCCCCGAAGAGGGCATTCCGCCAGGCGTCGATCTTATCGACCTTCACGTGGACCTCCACTATCCTCCTTGCCCCCGTGGAGTGTTCGGCGTAGCTCCGAATATAAAGCTCGTCCGGTTCGCCCGCGTCCCTGAGCATCAGGACCCTGTATTTCCCGTCCCCCAGGGTCCGGGCACCCTCGTAGAGCCCCACGGCGTTGCCTATGTTGGAGCCACTGATGTTGCCGTCGTTGGTGAAGGGGTCGCCGAACTGGCCGTCGATGCAATCGGGCGCACAGTCGAAGTCCCCAGAGGCCGGGGAAATAAGGACTGCAATCGTGGTAGGGTTGCTCGGGTTGGTGGAGTTGCTGATCATGTAAAAGGTGTTGTTGGACCAGTCGTGCTCGAGGTCTGAATCGAAATCGTTGAAGGCGTCCATGAGCCCCCTTTCGATGCCGGCGACGGCGAGGTTCAGGGCCTCTGCCGCCCTCCTCTCGTTGCCCGATATCTGGACGTCGAGCGTAGAGGTGGTCATCGCGGCGATCCCCATGACCGTGAGCGCCAGGAGGACCACCAGGGCTATCACCATGGCTATGCCCGCCTCGTCCTCTATGCGAAGCCTATTGTCCATGACTCCTCCTCGAACCCTACGGGCACGAGCACGCGCCTGGGTTCTGGAACTGCCTGACGGCGCTGTCGGTGTATCCCGGCGCAGTCGCCCACATCTGAGTATTAGCCAGGTTATCCGAGCTGGTAAAGGGAGTCGGCGTCCCGTCCTCCTCGTTGTCGCCGCAGTAGACGCCGCTTGCGTTGGTGATGAAGGACCAACTGTCTGTGGCGAGCGAGTTGTCGCCCGTGGCCTCGAAGGTCGCCGTCGCGCCGCTTACGGGAGTGCCGTCGAGGTCCGTCACCGTGCCCTTCACTATGATCTTGTTCTTGCCCAGGACGCCGGAGCTCACCTTGTTGTAGCAGGTCATGTTTATCCTCAGTATGGAGTTGCTTTCGTCCTGGTAGACGTTGGAGAAGTCGCTCAGGTTCATCACGTCGTCGAAGGCCAGGACCGTGAAGGACTTCGTGCCCGCGAGGGACGCGGTGTACTCGTAGCACACCTTGCCCGGCTCCGTGCAGGTGAGTGTGGGCGTGAGATCCCTCACCTGGTCGAAGGGCTTCTCGCCGGGGGTGACCACGGCGAAGCTGTAGGCAAAGAGCGAGTAACCGGAGGCGCCCGCGACGGGGTCCCAGGTGAGCCTCACCTTGGTGGCCGAGAGGGTCTCGCCCGCAATCACGGGGGCGGCCGGGGCGGTGGTGTCGGCCCCGCAGCCGACGAAGGAGTCGTTTATTATCCAGCCCGCGTAGTTGTTGAGGACGCTGTCCCAGGAGTCGAACCTGAACATGAGCCTGATCTCCTGCCCGTCGAAGTCCGCCGCCGGGAGGCCCGAGAGGTCCATGGCCACCCGCTGCGGGTGGTTGAAGTTGAAGGTCTTGGTGGCCGAGGCCCTGACGCTGCAGGTCACCGCGTCGCCCGTGCTGCACCCCAGGTCGTCGTCGGCGTCCGCGGCCGGCGGGTCCAGGAGCCTCCCGGCCGGGGCGCTCGCGGAGTTTATGAAGACCAGGTGGGTGTCGAAGAT
>JARRNG010000018.1:0-24382 GCA_037385265.1 Nitrospirota bacterium | reverse complement strand
CTTCACGGCTCCGGCCGTGAGCCCCTCTATGATCCTCCGCTGGAAGGCGAAGACCAGCACTATCAGGGGGCTGATTACCACTATGGAGGCCGCTGCTATGTCTCCCCAGGGCACCTCGTGGAGTCCCGGAAAAAGTGCGATAGCCACGGGGATGGTGCGCGAGGCGGCCGTGGAGGTGAAGGTGAGGGCGAAGAGAAACTCGTTCCAGGAGAAGATGAATACCAGGAGGGCCGTCGTGAAGACCCCGGGTGCGGCAAGCGGAAACAGCACTTTCCTGAAGCTCTGCCAGGGGGTACAGCCATCGACCCTGGAGGCCAGATATATCTCGTCGGGTATGCTCCGGAAGAAATTCGTCAGTATCCATATGGAAAGGGGAAGGGAAAAAGTGGTATAGGTGATTATGAGGGCCCACCACGTGTCCCTGAGCCCCAAGGCCCGTATTGTCAGGTAGAGCGGGCTCACGGTCGCGATGGGCGGGAACATCGAGACCGAAAGGACGAGGCCCAGTATCAGGCCCGAATGCCTCACCCTGAGCTTGGCCAGGGCGTAGGCGGCCAGGGAGCCTAGCGTAACGCCAAGCAACGTAGTGGCTCCGGCGACCTCGGCACTGTTGAGTATGATCCTGAGAAAGGGGCGGCCGGCGAATATGGCCACGTAGTGAGAGAGCGTGTAGCGGCTCGGGAGGACCGGCGGAAGCCTGGTGATTTCGGGATCGGCCTTAAGCGAGGTAATCAACTGCCATAGGACCGGCCCGGTGCAAAAGAACGCCACCAGAAGCATGAGGGTGACGAAGCCCGCCCTTTTCATTCCATCCTGCGTTTTCTTCGCGTTATCCTCTTGGCCCGGTTGAAACCCTTTATGATGTGGCCTGTGACGCTCTTCGCCCTGGGCTTAATTACCGAGGCGTGGATCTCCTCCATGGTCATGCCCGTGGGGGCCTCTATGGAGGTCGACTTCGTCATGGCGAGCACCTGGGAGGGGTACACGCTCCTGTGGCCCGTCATCAGGAAGCTTATCACGCACGCCAGGGCGGCGTAGGGCGTCACCTGGGTGCCGAACATTTCCGCGGCCATTATGCTTGCCGATATGGGGGTGTTGGCGGCCCCCGCGAGCAGGGCCACCATGCCTATGGCCGCGAACACGCCGGGGTTGCCCACCAGGCTGCCAAAAAGGCTGCCCGACGTGGCGCCCACGAAAAATATGGGCGTCACTATGCCGCCGCTCCCGCCGAAGCTCAGGGTCACGGAGGTGAAAATTATCTTCATGATGAAGTCGTAGCTATGCACGTCGCCGCCCCCGAGGGCCTGCTCGATCGTCGGGATGCCGAGGCCGAGATAGCGCGTGCCGAAGACGAAGACCAGAATCGCCAGGGGAAACCCGCCCACGACGCCTTTCAGGGGCTTCCACAGCTTCATGTTCTTGCTGAAGGCCTCGGACCATTTCATAGTCTCGATGAGGAGGAACGAGCACAGGCCGAAGAACACCCCTGCGAGGCTCACCGTCATGAAGAAGGAGCTCGTGAACTCGGGCACCGAGGTAACGGGACTAAAAAAATACGTGATGCCGAGAGCCTTGGAAATCTGGAACCCCACTATCCCGGCGACGAAAGAGGGGAAGAGCACGTCATAGAGTATCGTGCCCACGAAGAGAACCTCCACCCCGAATATCGCCCCGGCTATGGGAGTGCCGAAGACCGTGGCGAAGCCGGCGCTTATCCCGCAGATGACCAGTTTCTTGCGGTCGCGCTCGTCGAAACTCAGGAGGCGGGAGATGGCGGAGGAAAGCCCTGCCCCTATCTGCGCGCAGGGTCCCTCCTTGCCCGCCGAGCCTCCAAAGGCGATGGTTACGACGGTGGCCAGGAGCTTCACGGGCACCACGGCGGGATTGATGTTCGCCCCGCGCCTGTGGACGGCGTCGATTATCTTCTCCGTGCCGTGCCCCTCGGCCTCCGGGGCGAGGTATTTCACCATGAGCGAGCTGAGGAACATAGCCACCGGAAGCAGTAGGAAATAGTACCCGAAGCGACCTGTCTCGGCGGAGGCCCAGGCGAGGCTCTTGAGGAATACGGTGGTGGAAAACCCGACCACAACTCCCACTACGCCGGCCAGGAAGAACCACTTCGCCACGCTTATGAAGAGAACGGATTCCTCAAGCATCCTGTGTCTCATCATGCCGGCCTCCTCGTGAGGAGCTTCATGTAGAAGACGCTTATTGCCGCCACCAAGACGAAGACCGTGACGGCGATGGCTGAGCCCCGCCCGAACTGCAGTGTCTGGAAGAGGACCTTGTAGGCGTATATGGAAAGGGTCTCGGTGCTCTGCGCGGGCCCGCCCCCGGTGAGCACGTAGATGGCGTCGAAGATCCTGAAGGCGTCAAGGGTCCTGAATATCAGCACCACGAGGATGACAGGCTTGAGGAGAGGCAGGGTGACGTTCCGGAAGACCGCCCAGGGGCCGGCGCCGTCCACACGGGCCGCCTGGTAGAGCTCGCGGGGGATGGTCTGAAGGCCCGCCATGAGTATTATGGCAACGAAGGGTGTCGTCTTCCAGACGTCCATGAACACTGCGGCGTTAAGGGCCCAGAAGGTGCTTCCGAGCCAGTTGATCTTGGCCCCCAGGGCGTAGTTCAGTATGCCGAAATCGGTGTTGTACATCCATTCCCACATGCGGGCGGAGACCACCGTGGGAACGGCCCAGGGCACGAGCACCAAGGCCCTCATAAGCCCTTTGAGCCTGAAGACCCTGTCCATGAGAAGGGCTATCGCGAGGCCCAGGGCGAGCTCCAGCGCGACGGAGGCCGCGGTGAAGTATGCGGTGTTTCCGAGAGCGTTCCAGAACCTGGGGTCCCGCGCGAGGAAGGCGAAATTGCCGAGGCCCACGAACTCCCGGCCCCCGAAGATGAGGTGTTTCTTGTTGAGGCTCAGCCAGAGGACATAGAAGATCGGGTACACGGTAACAAGGCACATGAGCGCCAGAGAAGGCGCCACGAACCTTGCCGATCCCTCATTTTTCATATATCAGTTTCCATGCCCTCTGTGATTAACATTCCTATTATAAGGTTTACGAATGAAAACTTCAGCCCCGAAGACCAAAAAGAGGAGGATCGCCAAATAAATTTCGGTGTCAACGGAAGGCGAATTTATGGCGAGTATTGCGTCGCCGGCGAGAGAGTTAATCAGGAAGCTCCTCGATGCGCTCGAACTCGCGCTGCACCTCCGCGAGGGCCTCCTCGGGTGACTTTATCCCGGTTATGGCGGCGCTGAAGGCGGGCTGCATGGCCTGGGTCATCATCATGTAGTAGGGCGAGACGGGCCGCGGTCTGGCGTGCATGAAGACATCGTAGAGGCCGGCGATGAACGGCTGCCGCGTCCTGAGCTCCTCGTCGGAATAGAGGGATTTCCGAGTGGGCTTGTACCCTACGGTGAGGGCCAGGGTCTTCTGGGCCTCCGGAGAAGTGAGGAATTCGACGAGTTTCTCGGCCTCTTCGGAATGCCCGGAATAGCGGTTCACGCCGAGTTGCCAGCCCCCTAGCGTTGCGGCGTGCTCGCCTCCTTCGAATTTAGGCAAGACAGAGACGCCCACTTTCCCCTTCACCGCCGAGCCCTCGGCCTCGAAGATGTTCCAGGCGTAGGGCCAGTTCCTGAGAAACAGGGCGTCTCCGTTTCCAAAGATATGCCTCGTGGGCTCCTCTATCGAGGTGGTGACCAGCTCGGGAGTCACCTTGTATCTTTCTATGAGGTCGCGCATGAAACGGAGGGCCTCGACGTTTTCCTTGATGGTAAGAACGGGCTTCCCGTCCTCGAGGACCCGGCCCCCGTTGGACCAGAGGAACTCAAGGACATTGCAAACGAGGCCCTCGTACTGCTTTCCCTGCCAGATGAAGCCATAGACGCCTGGCTCCCCTTGCGTTACGGCCTTCGAGGTCCAGACCAGATCGTCCCAGGTCTGGGGCGGCGCGAAGCCGTACTTTTCCAGGAGATCCTTGCGGAAGTAGAGTACCCCGGCGTCTATGTACCAGGGCACGGCCCAGAGTTTCCCCTCGTATGTTACGGCCTCAATGGGGCCCGGGAAGAAATCGTCCCTCCCGGCCTCAGGGACCAGGCGGCTGAGGTCCCTGAGCCATCCGGCACGGGCGAACTCGGGCACCCAGATGACGTCCATGCTCAGGACATCGAACTCGGGGCTTTCGCCGCCGAGGTTAATCACGTAGAACTGGTGCTGCTCGTCCGTTGAAGCGGGAAGGGACTCGTCCTTCACCCTGATGCCGGGATTCAGGCGCTCGAACTCGTCGAGGAGCGACCGGAGGTGGGCCGGGTCCCCTGCTATCTTTCCGTGTTTGAAAACTATGGTCGTCCCTTCGCTGGGCTCCTCCTTAGGCGTGCAGCCTGAAAGCGCTACGGCCAGGCACAGGGCTGCGAGCAGGATAGCCTTTTTCATCGGGGCTCCTTCCTCAGAAGCGCCACCGGAAACACCGAGAGGGCATCCCGCATACTGATGGCCTGCACTCCGTTGTGGTCCGAGACCGCTACGGTTTCATCGGTAAAAATGTCCCTGTATACACCTCCGGAGGCCTCCTGTGGGATGTGCACCAGGGTGTCTCCCCAGGCCTCGCCCACGGGCGCTCCGTCGAGGCCGCAGACCTTGCTCACGAGTCGAGGGACTATGGTTATGGCGGCGGCGCCTTCCGAGAACTGGCAGTACGCTATCACCTGTTCGGCGTGACTCCCGGAAGTATGAAGGGGCATGTAGGTGCCCCTTTCCATAAGCCCCCTGTTTTCCCGCCTGAAGTTCAGGCCCCTGTAGGTGACGTAGAGCTTTATCCTGCCGTCGGCTTTTGAGCCCAGGAGCTCGCCGGCCAGGGCGGCCCTGTCGGTGGAGGATTCGCGGCTCCTGAGTTCGTCCAGCAGCCTCATCCTGTGGTCGTAGTCCACGGGCCTTCTGTTGTCGGGATCGACGAGACTGAGGGTCCAGAGCTCGGTTCCCTGGTAGAAGTCGGGCACGCCGGGGGAAGTTATCTTCAGAAGCAGCTGGGAGAGGGAGTTGAACATGCCGTAGTGTTCCACCTTGCGCAGGAAAGGCTTGACGTCCTCAAGGAAAGGCCCGTAGCGAAGGACCTTTTCTGAGAAGCCCGCGACGGCGTCCTCGTATTCGGTGTTCGGGTTCAGCCAGCTCGAGTTGGTCTTGGCCTCCCTGAGGGCCTTAACCATGTATTGTTTTATCCTCTCTATGAAGTCCTCGAAGGCTTCCCCGGCCGTCTCGCCGATGGGCCACACCCCCATGAGGTTCTGGTAGAGTAAGTATTCCTCGTTGCGGTCGGGGGCGAGCCTGCCCTCTATCCTGCCCTTGAACTTCTTGTTCATCCCAGCCCACCGGATGACGCACCCGCGCCACTCCGGCGCGAATTCGGATACGACGCTTATCCTCACCCTGGCGTCCTCGCTTCTCTTTGAGTCGTGGGTGGATGTGGCCTTCATCGTGAAGGGCCAGGCCTTCTGCCTTTCGATGTTCTGCCCGTGGAAGGCATCGGGGGGCACGCCCAGGCGCTCGGGGTTTCCGCCCACCTCGTTCACCGATATGAGGCGGTTGTAGTTATAGAAGGCCGTGTCCTCTATGCCCTTGGCCATCACGGGGCCCGTCAGCTGCTGGAACTTCATAGTGAACTCGAGGCATTCCCGCCTGAGGGAGGGGTCGTCGCGCCTGGGGTAGGCAAGAAGGAGCACGTCGCGGAGAAAATCGTAAACGGCGGGATTGATTTCGAGGCTCCTCCTCTTGGCCTTCGATATGGCGACCTCTATATACCGCCTGTCGCTGTCGTTTATTCCGGCTGCGGATATGTAGGTCCTGTAAACGGGAAAGAAGGCTATGACCTCCACGATGGCATTTATGAGACTGTTCAGGGTGAAGTCCCTGAAGTGGCGGTCGCGCTCCGAGATGCGGTTCAGGCGGTGGCCCAGCACGTTTATCTCGCTGGCCATCGTGGTTTTCATGATGAGCTTCTTCTTCCCGTAGAATATCTCGGGGAACTTCTGCGCCTGTCTGGTGAATCCGGAGTATAACTTTTCCATCTCCTTGGCGGTGGTCGAGTCTATGAGCACGCCGTTTGTGAGGTTCATGAACGAGTATCCCGTGGTTCCGTATATGGGCCAGTCGGTGGAGAGGCGTTCGCTCTCCATCAGAATCTTTTCGCCAACGATGTAAAACGGCCTGTCCAGGGGGCCACCGGGCTCATTGGCGAGGGCCTCCCTGTAGAGGTCGGCGAACCGCCGGGCCTCGCTTTCCGCGTTTGGCTCGGCGGTGCAAAGGGCCGTGAAGGCGCCCTCCTGGAGCCTCCTGAAGTACTCCGGGGGGTTATAGAGACCGTCGGGGTGGTCCACCCTGAATCCGGTGACGAATCCCCTGCGGACGAGGTCGAAGACCAGCCGGTGGGCCTCGCCGAAGACCTTTTCGTCCTCCATCCGGATTGCCCCCAGGTCGTTTATGTCGAAGAACCTGCGGTAGTTAATCTCCTCGGTGGCCACGCGCCAGAAGGAAAGCCTGTATACCTGCGCCGACAGGAGCCTGTCAAGCAGGTCGAAGCTGTCGGGGTCCTCGGGGTCACCATTGAATATTGATACGTTTTCGTCGAGGAACGACTTGAACTCCGGCGAAGACCCGTAGAGGTCGTTGAGCCTCTTCTTGGCGACGTCCTTCTCCCTGAGCCGCTCGGTCACCCTGTCGGGGTCCTGCTCGGTTCGGTGGGGCAGGTTCCTCAGTGAAGTGATAATGCTCAGGAGCTCCTGGTAGGAGGGGTCTTCGGTGCCCATCACCTCTTCAAGCTTCTCTATCCGGTGAGACAGCACCATGTCGTACGTGGAGGGATCCACCGGGAGCTTGTGCTCCCAGTAATTTACGTAGAAAGCCCCGCTCTCGAAGACCAGGCGGATCTCCTGCCTCTCCAGCACGTCTCCATACTGGCCCCCGAGGATGGGGAGTATTACCCTGTCTTCTAGCTCCTCCTTTACGGGCTTCCAATCGATGTCGAAGAAGGCGGCGTAAGGAGAGCTCTGGCCGTTTTCCAGGACGTCGTTCCACCATGAGTTTTCGCTACCCACTATGCTCATGTGGTTGGGAACTATGTCGGCTATGAGGCCCATGTCCCGGCCCTTTAGCTCGTTGACCATCCTCTGGTACTCTTCGTAAGTCCCCACTTCGGGATTGAGGGCGTTTTGGTCGACCACGTCGTATCCGTGGGTGCTCCCGGGCTGGGCCTTGAAATAGGGGGAGGCGTAGAGGTCGGTTATACCCAGGTCGTCGAGGTAGGGTACCACGCTCCTTGCGTCGTCGAAGGTGAAGTCGTTGTTGAACTGCAGCCTGTAAGTGGAGACCGGAAGCCTCAGGGGCAGCCCGGAGGCGACCTTTTCGAAAATTTCCCTGATGCGCTTTTCATCCATGAAAGACGCCGCCTAAACCGCCGGAAGCACGGCCTCGAGTTTGAAATTGAGCTTCTCCCCCAACGTCTTGAACTGCTGGACCCAGAGCGAGGCCTTCCTGTCTCCTGCCTTGGCCCTTCGGGCGAAGTCTGGATAGACGGTCTTGGCCATCCTGTAGTAGTTGTTCTGCGCAAGCCAGAAATTATGCCTGATGGGCAGCTTGAGAGAGATGTCCACCATTTCGGTCATCTCCTTCAGGCTGAGTAAATCCAGGGGTTTTCCGGACAATATCTCCGCCGCGTCTTCGAGCCTGTTCTTGAGTGCGAACTCCAGCGAGGTCTTTTCCATGGGCACTTTCCACTTGCCGAATTCATTGAGAATGCCCTGTATCGTCTCCCTGTCGAAGTCCTCCTGCAGCTGCTTCTTGAGATCGAGGTTCAGGATGAACTCCGCCGCGGTATAAAACCCCTTGGGCACCGGCACCCCCGTGTCTTTCAGGAAGCTCATGAGCAGGCGGTTTTCCTCGAACATCCTCCTGTAAGCGTCCTCGAAAGCCTCCATAGTCTCCCTGATGAGGATGTCGAGGATGGCCCGCTGCTCGTCCCTGAAAAGGTCCTTCAGCGAGTAGGTCGGCGAACCGAGATGCGTGTCCAGGAGCCTGACTGCGTCGGCGAAGGAGCCGCTTTCGAAGGCCTTCTTGATCTGTTCTTTCATATCCTGGTAAGACTTGTTCCCGACGAACTTGCGGACGCCGCAGTTGAAGTCGTGGTTGCCCATGTAGAGGACGCAGAAGCTGAGCCGCTCGTCCTCGCGGGTGATTTTCGAAGTGATCAGGCACCGGCCCGTGACGAGCACTGCGGAGCCAGCGTAAAGCTTCCGATAGTCGAGGCGGTGGATGTTGTAGCAGTAAATTGTGGCCCTTTCCTCGTAGTCCTCGTAAACCGAGTTTATGGCGTAATGGGCGGCGACCTTCTCGAGGTCCAGCACGGTGGGCCTAACGAATTCCTCGTAAACCCTGGCCCCGTCGCCGCGTTCGGGCACGTTGCTCTTGGCCTCAGCCAGCTTGGCCACGAACTCCGGCTCGTAGTCCTTGCCCATGGTTTCCTTGGCAAGCTGGACGGCGCGGCCGGCGTACTGTATGACCTGTACGGTCTCGATGCCCGATATATCGTCGAAAAACCATCCGCAGCTGGTGTACATGAGCATCGCGTGCCTCTGAAGCTCCAGGAGCTTGAGCGCTGCAGTAATCTGTTTGCGTCCCAGGCGTTTGAGGGAGTGTTTCCTGAAGAACCCGTCGGTGCTCGGGTCGGACCGGTCGAGGATAATGTCGATGTAATCCTCCCGGGCCTTCCAGGGGTCCTTGAAGTGCTTGGAGGCCACCTTTTCGTAATTTTCCGCGATTTCGTCCCTCAGGCGGTCGAGGGCCTCCCTGAGGGGTCCCCTCCAATGCTGGTTCCAGCCGGGCTGCCCCCCCGAATTGCACCCGCAGTCGCTGCGCCACCTCTCGACGCCGTGGATGCAGCTCCACGAGGAGTTCTCGAATATCTCGACCTCGTGCTGGGGCGGGTTCTCTTCGAGGAACTCGCCGTAGTTGGTTATGCGGGCGAGGTCGTTGGTCTCTATGTGGTGGAGGGCGTACGAAAGGGCCATCTCGCCGAAGCGGTGATGGTGTCCGTAGGATTCGCCATCCGTGGCTATGTGCATTAGCTTGTTGCCCTGCTCCCGCTCCGAAAACCCGCTCATGAGGCGCTTGGCGAAGCCAACCCCGCTGTCCAGCAGCCTCTCGAAGGCCACGGCCCTCGATATGGGACCATCGTAGAAGAAGAGGTTTATCTTCCTGCCGGAAGGGAGGTTGCAGACGTATGGCACCTTCGGGTCAATTTTCGCCCCCGACACGTCGAGCCATTCCCGAGAGCCCTTCTTCCTGACCCTCCGGGCCTGGTTGGGCGCGAGAACCGTGAACTGTAAGCCCATCGCGGCCATGATGTCCAGGGTCTCCATGTCTACGGCGGTCTCGGGAAGCCACATGCCCTCCGGATCCCGGCCAAAGCGGGATGAGAAGTCCTTTATGCCCCACTCTATCTGGGTTTTCTTGTCCCGGGGGGAGGCCAGGGGCATTATCATGTGGTTATATGCCTGGGCCATCGCAGCCCCGTGGCCCGAACGCAGCTTGATGCTGAGCCTGTCGGCCTCGATTACGGCTGTGTAGGTCTCGAGGGAGTTCTTCTCGAGCCACTGAAGGAGTGTGGGGCCCATGTCGAAGCTAATCTTTGAGTAGTTGCTGACGATGTCCACGATGCGCATCTGGTCGTCGAGTATTCGCGAGGAAGCATTATTGGCGTAGCACTCGGCCGTTATGCGCTTGTTCCAGTCGTGATAGGGAAAGGCGCTGTCCTGCGTTTCGATAGCCTCGAGCCAGGGGTTCTCCCTTGGCGGCTGATAAAAATGTCCGTGGATGCAGAGAAATCGTTTCATGTCACTCGTTTCCCGTCAGTTCATAAAGGCGTAACTCAAACGGGTCCAACCGGATTTCGCCGTCTATAATATCAGAAACGCCGGCCTTCCGGTCCGCGCCTTTGCCTGGGAGCGAAGAAAGAAGCCTCCTCCACTTCCCGCCGGGCAGCCCGTCCCTGAGCATAATGGGCTCTTCGTTGAAGCTTGCGGCAAAAAGTGCCTGCGCTTCCCCTTTCCATCGCCTTACCACTATTGCCCTTTGCGCCGTGTGCTCCGTCACCTCCGTCTGGCCACATTCGGCGGCGCCCAGGGCGGGGTGGCCCTTCCTCAGGGCGATAAGCGCCTTGTAGAACTCGAAGATCTCCTTGTGGCTACCCTCGTGCCGAATTTCGGGGTCTATCTTCGAGCGGTTGAAAGTCTCTTCTGACTGAGGGTCGGGCAGCTCGCCCTGCCACAGAAATTTCGAGAACTCCTCCCTTCTTCCCTTCCTCACCGCCTCGACCAGGCCCGGGTCGGTATGGCTTACAAAATACTGAAACGGCGCCTTCTCCCCGTATTCCTCGCCCATGAAAAGAAGGGGAAGGTTCGGCGAAAGGAGCACCATCGCGGCGGCCAGCCTGAGCTTCTCCGGCGGGAGGCTGGCCGCGAGCCTGTCGCCCAGCATGCGGTTTCCCACCTGGTCGTGGTTCTGGGAGAAGACGACGAGCTGTGACGGCGGCCTTTCGGCAGTGGAGGAGCCGTGCATGCGCTCCCTGTACTTGGAATACTCCCAGGTATACACGAAGCCCTCCCTGAGGGCCTTGGCCATCTGGCCCAGGCTTCCGAAGTCCATGTAGTAGCCCAGGTCCTCCCCTGTCAGAAGGGTGTGCAGGGCATGGTGGAAGTCGTCGTTCCACTGGCCGTCCAGGCCGTAGCCACCCCGGGCAGGGGGGTTGATCGCCCTTACGTCGTTTAGATCGCTTTCCGCTATAACGTATGCCGGCCTGTCTTTTATGGTCTCCTGGACGGTCTCTTTCAGCTCCGCCAGAAAGTGCTTCGCGCTCATGTCTATGATGCCGTGTATGGCGTCTATCCTCAGGGCGTCGAAGTGGAACCTGTCGAACCAGTAACAGGCGTTTTCGATGAAGAACCTCCTGACCTCGCTGCTGCCTGGGCCATCGAAGTTGATGGCGTCTCCCCAGGGGCTGTGATACCGGCTTGTGAAATAGGGGCCGTAGTCCCACAGGTAGTTTCCCTCCGGGCCCAGGTGGTTGTAGACGACGTCCAGTATCGCGGCGATACCGTTTCTGTGAAGTTCATTCACCAGTCTCTTGAGCCCTTGGGGGCCTCCGTAGGTGTCCTGGACGGCGAAGGGATGTACGCCGTCGTAGCCCCAGTTCCGCGAGCCCGGGAACTGGGCCACGGGCATGAGCTCCACGGCTGTTATGCCGAGTTCCTTGAGGTAGGGTATCCGCAGTATCGCGGCCTCGAAGGTGCCTTCGCTGGTGAAGGCGCCCACATGGAGCTCGTAGGTTATATAGTCCTCCATCCGGGGGAGCTCGTAGCCGCCGTCTTCCCAGCGGAAGGCTCCGTGCCTCACCACCGCGGAGGGTCCGTGCACTCCCCTTGGCTGATGCCTGGAGGCTGGGTCGGGCCTCCTGGCCCCGTCGTCGATCACGTAGAAGTATTCAGCCTCTCCCCCGGGGTCGGGCACGGAGGCCCGGAAGTAGCCGCGCCCGAGCCTCTCCATCTCCACCTTCTTCGCGTTGGGGGGCAGAAGCTCCAGGGAGACCTTTTTCCGGTTGGGCGCCCAGACGAGGAAGCCTATATCGCCACTATCCTCGAGGATGTTGGCGCCGAGTTCCCTGGGGGTATTGGACTGACTCATCCTGACTGAGAGTATAGCGGATTATTGCCGGCCTTTGGAGTGCCCAATTCTAACGAGCCTTCAACGGCGCTTGAGGCCGGTGAAGGTCTGCCTGGGCGGGTCTATCTCGAAGACCTCTCCTCCGTTGCGGCACTCGGCCGAGTACCAGAGGGCAAGGTAGTCCCTCGTCTCCCGGGTGAGGAGGAAGTGCTTCCTGACGAACTCTTTGCCCTTTTCGCCCATCCTGGCCGCCATGACCGGGTTGTTGAGGTACTGCCTTATCCTGAAGGCCGCTCCCTCCACGGAATGCACGAGGAAGCCTGTCACGCCGTGCACGATCTGGAGAGGAATGCCCCCCACCGCGCCGCCTATCACTGGCTTGCCCTTCCACATGGCCTCGGAGACCGTCAGGCCGAACCCCTCCTTCAGGGACTTCTGGAGCACTATCGTGGCCATCCTCTGGAGGGCGTTAATGTCCCGGTCGCTGAAAGGCGGAAGCAGGAGTATCATTATGTCCGGGTCCCCGGCCGCGTATTCCTGGACCTCCTGGAGTACGGCGGTTCCCTCGGGGTCGTCGGTGGCCGGGCTTCCCGCGAGCACAAGGACGCAATCGTTGTATTTCTTCACCATCCTGAAGGCGTTAATGACGCCGATGGGGTCCTTGAAGCGGTCGAACCTCGAGACCTGCAGTATTATCGGCCTGTCAAGGGGGATGTCGAACTTCCTGGCTATCTCTTTAATCTCGTCGCCGTCGAGGTCCATGTTCTTTTCGCTCAGCGGGTCAATCGAGGGGGACACTATGAACTCCTCCACCGCCGCGGCCCTGGCGAATTTCGCGACCGAGAAAATAGCCAGGTCGTACTCCCTCACGTAGGGGTCTATCTTCGTATAGACCTCCCGCTTTGGCGAGGAGATGTCTATATGACACCGCCAGAACCACTTTCCCCCCTTTCGGTATTCCACGAGAGGCGCCGGTTGGGGGTCGTGAATTAGGACTGCGTCGGCGTCCAGGTCGAGCCTGGCGGCGTTTCCCCTGTTAACCTCCCTGTAGTGGTCCCACATCCCGTCGGAGATGGCCTCGGCATCGCCCTGGAGGGCGTTGTGGACCTTCTTCGTCATGTCGAAGAACTTTTCATCCCCTGTTATGACCTCCCAGCGGGCTTTTATTCCGAGGTCGCCCAGGAGGGGCACCATCCTCTGAAGTATCTCGGCCACCCCGCCCCCGGCCTTCGTGGAATTGACGTGCAGGAACGTCTTGCCCCTGAGCTTTTCGCAGAGCCTCTCGATGAGCACGATGTCGCTTCGTGGGCTTATGCCTTCGTACCGGGATATCACGTGGCCGACCTCATACGCTTCTTCAGGCCCTCCTCGATTATCTCTATGAGGTGCTCCCTGATGCCTTCCATGTTGTGCATGAAGGGGTCTATGCCCTGTATCTTTCGCGCCATGTCCTGAAGGCCGATGACCTCGTCTATCCACTTCGAGAAGTCGTCCACCGCCTGTCCCAGCCTGACCCTGGCCTCGAAGAAGTGGTAGTAGATCGACTCGTCGTCGATGAACTTGAGCGCCATGAGGAACTCGGCAAGGTTTCTGGCCTTCATGCCCACTGGGAAGATGAAGGATATTGTCTCGATGAAGTAGAACTCCTCGCCGGGGATGGCCATGCGGGTCTTGGGGAAGTTCTCTATGTAATAGTCTATGACCCTGAGTATCTCGGCCCTCAGGCCGTCAATGGTCGGGAAGGAGTAGGGGTCTATGTTGGAGAGCATCTCCGACAACGCCCCCTCCTCGAGGCTCTCTCCGGCCCACTGGGCGAAGTCGTTGGTGTATTCGCGGATGTGGCCTTTCGAAAAATACTGGTACGTGTGGTGGAATATGCAGTTGTCGCTGGCCATGGCGATTAGGTCCCTCAGTTCGCGCAGGGTCTCGGCCCTCTTGCCAGTAGGCTTAAGTATCCGCACCGCATCCCTGAAATCGAAGGACTTGTCCTCCGCCGCGGGCTGCTTCTTCGTCCTTGCGGGCTGTCTCGCCATCCCTCAATGCTCTTTTCGCAAATGCACGTCCCTCTGGGGAAAAGGTATCCTTATGCCCTCGGCCGCGAAGGCCTTGTATATCGCCGAATTGAGATGGTGGAGCGTAAGCCCCCTCAGGGCGGGCTCCCTTATCCAGCACAGGAGCTCGAAGTCCAGTGACGAATCGCCAAACGTCCTGAACCTTACCCTTGGCTCCGGGTCCTCGACGACGTTTTCGTTTCCCCTGGCGACGTCCAGGAGGGTCTTTTCCACCAGGTCTATGTCGCTTCCATAGGCCACCCCGATAGGTATCCTTACCCGGAAGCGGGGCTCGGGGGCGCTTTCGTTGATTATCTTCGTGTTGGAGATGACGGCGTTGGGCACGCTTATTAGCACGTCGTCACGGGTCCTGATCCTCGTGCTCCGGATGCCTATCTCCGTCACCTCGCCCCTTTCGCCTCCTTCGAGGACTATATAATCGCCAATCTTGTAAGGCCTGTCAACATATATGCTTATTCCGCCGAAAAAGTTGGCCAGCGAGTCCTTGGCCGCCAGGGCAACGGCCACGCCGGCTATTCCTGCCGAGGCGACTATGGGCGTTATGTCGAGCTTCCATATGGAGAGCACCACGAGGATGGCCGCCACGAAGACCACGACCTTCCATAGGTTCTCCACGAGGGGCACCACGTCCCGGCCCAGGCCGGTGATGTCGGCGATCTTGCCCAGGTAGTCTTCGATGATGATGTTGCTGATTCTTATTACGGCCACGGCCCAGAGGAGCGTCAGCCCGGTATAGAGGGCCGAGCGGGCGTAAAAAAGCGCCCTCTCGGGCGGACCCAGGTAGGATAAGCTCTGCGACGCCCCGATTACGAGCACGGTCACGAAGATGGGCCTGTGGATGACTTCTATGATCCTGTCGTCCAGGGTCGTCTTCGAAAGCCGCGCGAGGCCTTTGGCGACGAAGCTGATGGCTATGTCGACCACTTTCGCCAGGACGGCGAAGGCAGCCAAGATAATAAGCGCGTTAAGGTATTCCGAGCCCGTGACTTCGGGGAATCCGGACATTTAGCCCTGTTCGCCGGGTTTGCCCGAGGAAGCCGTCACGGGCAACTCGATGGAGGCCAGCCTGGTGTTCATGGTGTCCCTGAACCTCCGGAACTGCGCGATGTGGTGCTTCTCTATGGGCTTGCCCGGGGGGAGGTCGAGCGTCAGGGGGTTTACGAACCTGCCGTTCTTTTTAACCCGGTAATCGAGGTGCGGGCCCGTGGCGCGGCCCGTGCTGCCGACGTACCCTATCACCTCTCCCTGTGCCACGTGTCTTCCGGCTCTGATGCCTTTCTTGATGCGCGAGAGATGGCCGTAATAGGTGACGAATCCGTTGGGATGCTTTATTATGACCTGGTTTCCGTTGGCCCCCTTATAGCCCGACCGGATCACCGTGCCGTCGCCCACGGCGGAGACGGGCGTGCCCGTCGGCGCGGCGTAGTCGATGCCGAGGTGGGGCCTGTAGATCCTGAGCACGGGGTGAAGCCTCCGGTGGGTGAAGCCAGAGCTTATGCGCCTGTAGCTGAGAGGCGCCTTCAGAAACGCCTTCCTGAGGCTCCTTCCCTTCTGGTCGAAATAATCAGCCCGGCCGTCCTGCTCGAAGCGGTAGGCGTAATGGGTGTGCCCGTTGTTCGTGAATTCCGCAGCCAGGATTCTACCGTATTTCTTGAACTCCCCGTCGAGCTTGAGCTCCTCCACCACAATCTTGAAGGTGTCGCCCCTCCTGAGGTCCGTGGTGAAATCTATGTCCCAGGCGAAGATGTCCGAGAGCTCAAGGGCAAGGAGCAGGTCGTCCATGGCGAAGACAAGGTTGTCCTCCACGGTGCCGCTCATGTGGACGACAGTAGTTTCGTAAGGTATCTTTTCCTTTTCGGCCCTGAAGCCTTCCTCCGAGCGCGTCAGCTTCAGCAGGTGGTCGCCGTCTATATTGTAGGTCAAGGAATTTATACGGTTTTCCGGATCCACCTCCAGGGTGAGGCTTCTGCCCGAGACCACCCTGTCGAGGTCATAGACGTCCCGGGAGGCTACGACCATATTGTGAAGTTCGTCCATACGCAGTCCGCGCCTGCTAAAAATGTCGAAAAGCGATTCGCCGCTTTTCACCTTTTCGGTGATTAATGTGAATGCAGGCTCCGATGCCTCGGCCACGGCCCCCTCGGGCTTCGAGGAATTCGAAGCATCATCTCTTGTCAGGAAGGTTCCGTTTATGGATACGGCGAGAATTATGACGAGGACGGCAAGCGCAAGGGCCTGGACTATCTTCATAACACCTCCCAGTATAAAAGCGAATAATGGTGTATTTTAAAATATATTAAGCATATAGGCAAGAGCGGAGCCGTTTTCTTGCCCTTGGCGGGAACGGCCAGCGGGGCCTTGGTCGGGCTTTGCCCCTAAGGGAACATTATCGGGGCCGACTGTTTGAGACCGGGAAGGGGCTTAAGCCCCTTCCCGGTCCTGCGGAACTAAATGGGCGCGGCAACCTGGGCCTCGAGGTTCTTCACCCTCGCCGCAAACTTCTTGACCTGAGGGTCGTTCATGGGGTTTGACTGCTTCGAGCTGTAGACGGCGCCTCCCAGGTCGGCCATCTCCTTATGGACCCTGTTCTTGAGGTCGAAGAGCTTGAGCTGCTTCTTCCCCTCGGCTGTGAGCTGGCTGGCCCTGAGCCTAATGACCTCGACCCCCTCCCTGAAGCTCTTCGGCACGTCCTTCTTGACCTTTTCCCAGAAACTCATGGGCGCCTCCTTCCGGCTGTTGAGTTGGTGAAGTTGAATAAATTACAGCTATTATAGGCCGCGACAGGCACGAGGTCAATGATTCTGTAAGCTATTTGTTGTCCTCTTCCACCGCCGTGCGAATCGTCCTGAGGATGTCGGGTATCGCGGAGGTGACCCGGTCCCAGGCAGGGATGAGGGGAACTCCCACGGGGTTGTCCATTATGGTTTCGGCCGCGCTCTTTATGCCGTGGATGAACGTTTCCACGGCAAGGCTCTCGGCGTGCCGGTCGAAGACGAGGCTGTTGACCGCCGCGTCGTCCTCGTAGCGCTTGAGGAGCTCCTGGGCAGTCCTCACGTAAGTGGCGAGAAGCGTCTTGAAGAGCCCGTCGGAGAAGACCACTCCCTCGGAGGCGAGGGTCCTGAAGAGGGACTTGCAGATGTCGATGCACATCTTGTGCAGTCCCGTGGACTCGTCCTCGGGCGAGAGGGCCTGGTGTTTGTGCTCGTAGTTTTCCGCTATGTCCACCTGGCATATCCTGCGCACCGCCGTGTTCCGGTAAATCTCGGCCAGCACGCCAACTTCAAGCCCCCAATCGCCGGGGATCTTGTTTATCCTGGCCAGGTCCACGTCCATGGAGAACTCGCCGGCCAGTATGTAGCGGAAACTGTCGAAGAAGGAAAGGAGCGGAAGGTGCCCCACTATCCTCTCGAGGGACCTGATGAGGGGGGTGACCAGGAGCCTCGTGACCCTGCCGTGCATCCGGTCGGTGACCCTGCTGTAGTAACCCTTGCAGAAGTCGTAGTCGAGGTTGGGGTTGGTCACGGGGTAGCAGAGCCTCGCGAGCATCTCCCTCGAGTAGGTGACTATGTCGCAGTCGTGGAGGGCTATGACCCTTATTTCCTGCTGCGACAGCACGTAGCCGTAGGCCATCCAGACCGACTTTCCCTTGCCCTCCTCGCCGGTGGGCAGGTCGGCAGCCTCGATGGCCTTGTATATCTCGCTCATTCGGGGGCCGGAATTCCATACGATCTTGGTCTTCTGGGGGAGTACCGAGAAGAACTCCCTGGCGTGCTTGAACTCGTCCTCCGTCGCCCCGCCCAGGGTGACCACAATCTGCTCTATATACTTGACCTTCTTGAGCTCGACGATGATCTTTTTTAGGGCGTCGCCCTGCAGCTCCGAATAAAGCGAGGGGAGGATGAGGGCGATTGGTCTCGATTGGGCGTACCACGAGAGTTCGCTCTCGAGCTTCTCGATTTTGACCTTGCCGAGCCTGTGGAAAGTGGCAACTACCCCGGTCTGGTAAAAGTCGGACATAACTGCCTCCTCGGAAAGACGGCAATACCGGGCATGCCCCTTCGGGGATGCCTGAACAGGCTCATAAAGTACATCACACAAGAAGGTATGTCAAGCAAAAAGTTTTGCTCCTCTCGAAGGCCGTTGCGCCCTCCGCTTCTGCCATACCAGCGCGTGTTAT
The DNA here is from genome assembly GCA_037385265.1 of Nitrospirota bacterium. GTDB lineage: Bacteria > Nitrospirota > Thermodesulfovibrionia > Thermodesulfovibrionales > JdFR-86 > JARRNG01. Next base: position 6,425 of record JARRNG010000018.1, on the reverse strand, counting down.
AATGATTTTATGTATCTCGTGAGCGCCTGCCTGGCGGGCTTCAACACCCGGTACGACGGCACGAACGCCCGGGACGAACGCATATTGTCCCTGGTGGCCCAGGGCAGGGCCATCGCCGTCTGCCCCGAGCAGCTCGGCGGGCTTCCCACGCCGCGCCCCGCGGTGGAGTTCAGGGGAGGCGGAAGCGGGCCGGAGCTCCTGGAGGGCGGCAGCATCCGCCTCGAGGACGCCGACGGAAGAGATTACACCGATTCCCTGTTGAGGGGCGCCCGGGAGGTCCTGAGGATGGCCGTGATGCTCGGAATCAAAGAGGCCGTGCTCAGGGACGGAAGCCCCTCCTGCGGGGTTACCTATGCGCACGCCGACGGCTCCAGGGTTGCGGGCCGGGGCGTTTGCGCGGAACTCCTCGAAAGAAACGGCATAAGGGTCAGGACAGTTGATTCCCTATAAGGACGACAACCCCACAGAGAAATTCCCTTTCGTGACGATAGCCCTAATCGCGCTGAACGTCCTTGTCTTCCTCTGGCAGGCGACTGCGGCCGGCGGGTTCGAAAAGACGATATTCTCCTACGGCGCTGTTCCGTCTTCCATCCTCGACATGAAGAGCAGCCAGCCCCTTCACCCCGGGATGACCATTTTCACCGCCATGTTCATGCACGCCGGTCTATTGCACGTCGGGGGCAACATGCTCTACCTGTGGATATTCGGCAACAACATCGAGGACAGGCTCGGGCACTTCAGCTTCCTCCTCTTCTACCTCGCTGGCGGGGTGGTCGCCGCCTATGCCCACGCCTTATCGGCTCCTCACTCCGACATACCCATGGTCGGAGCCAGCGGAGCGGTGGCCGCCGTTTTGGGGGCGTACTTGCTACTTTACCCGCGCGCCGGGGTGTACACGCTGCTTTTCCTGGGCTTTTTCGTTCAGGTGGTCAGGCTGCCGGCCTTGATAGTTATCGGTTTTTGGGCTATCATACAGTTCATTAACGGAGCCGTCTCGAGGGGCAGCGTGCCCGGAGGCGGGGTTGCCTGGTTCGCGCATATCGGCGGCTTTGTCTTCGGTTTGGTCGTGGTGAAGGTATTTTTAATGATGAAGGGTTCTCGGAGGAAGGGGTACGAATGGTAGTAGGGTGTCCAAAGTGCAAGGCCAAGCTCAAGGTCCCCGATGAAAAGATAAGGCCCGAGGGCTCGAAGTTCAGGTGTCCGAAGTGCCGGGCGATGCTCCTGGTTCGACAGCCCGCCCGGAAGGCCGAGGCCCCGCCGCCCCCCAAGCCTAAGGAGATGGAGCCGCCTTCTCCTTGGCCGGAGCGGGAACTGGACGCGACAGCGGCCCCCGGGGAGAAACTTACGGAGAGCGGGCCCTTTCCCGAGACGACTTGGGAGCCCTCCGCCTTTGGCTGGGAGCCTTCCAAGCAGGAACCACCTCCGCCTTTGGAGGAACCGCCTCCACCCGTAGAGGAACCGCCTCCGCCCTCCATGGAGACAGCTCCGGAGGCCCCAGCGCCCCCTGAGGCGCCTCTGGAGGAGGAGATCGAGGAGAAAGCCGAAGAGAAAGCCGCATGGGAGCCTGCCCCCGAAGCAGGCCCTGAGGCAGAGTTTCGGGCCGGCAGGATATTGATAGCCCATCCAGACCCCGAGACCGTGAACATGCTCAGGTTCGTTCTCATGGGCGCCGACTATGAAGTCCTCAGCGCTAATGACGGGGTCGAAGCCATGGTCAAGGCTCTCAAGGAGCTCCCCGAGGCCATCGTGGTGGATGTGCGCCTGCCGAAGATACACGGCGTCGAGGTGATGAAACGTCTCAATGCGAGGCCCGAAACCAAGGGCATAAAAATAATACTGACAAGCACCAAGGCCGAGGAGGAGGTTCCTCCTATAAAGGGAGCTGCTGGATACATTCAACAGGACCGTCTGCAGCAGGGCCTCGTGGATGTCTTAAGACGGGCCTTGGCCGAGACGGAGGAAGCTCCGGCGGCCGCTCGGGAAGAGGAGAGGGCCGAGCCCATGGCGCCTGCCCGGGAAGAGGCGAAAGCCGAGCCTGCATCGCCTGCCCGGGCTCTTCCGGCCACACCGGCCGACGCGGGTGTGCAGAGGGCCCAGAGGTTTTCACGTACCGTGATTGCCGACATCGAGCTCTATAACAAGGACAAGGTGGAGCAGTCCGTCCGCCAGGGCAGCTTCGAGACGGTCTTCGCCAAGGAGATCCGGGAGGGCCGGAAGCTCTACGAGATGAGAATACCACAGGAGGTTCGTGAAAAGGGGGATTTTTACGAAGAAGCCGTTCATAACTTCCTGGAAAAGAAAAGAAAGCAGCTCGGAATCTAAGCTTTCCCTCCAGTCTTAGCCGGTTAAACGCCATAAAACAGTCCCGATATCGGTGCGGGTATATAAGCTTAAATGAGAGTTATTCTCTGATATTCCAGGAAATAACAAGAATAGCCCCAAATTTGGCCTAAATCGGCCCAAAATATTTTCCTTTCGGTCCTTGCTCTGGGTGAGGGCTTCGTAGTAACATTAGCACTCATCGAAGGTGAGTGCTAACAAACCAGTAACCCAACGCGGAAAGGAGCGGGATAAAGGTATGAAACTCAAGCCCTTAAAGGACAGGGTAGTGGTCAGCTACAGCGAGGAAGTCGAAAAGACGGCGGGCGGCATATACGTGCCCGACACGGCGAAGGAAAAGCCCCAGCAGGGCAAGGTAGAGGCCGTGGGCCCCGAGGTTAAGGAGCTCAAGGTGGGCGACACTGTGCTCTTCGAGAAGTACTCGGGGGCCAAAGTCAAGGTCGACGACGCGGAGCAGCTAGTAATAAAGGAAGAAGACATCCTGGCAAAAGTGGAGAAATAAAGGAGGATACAAATGGCAAAGCAGCTTAGGTTTCACGAGGACGCGAGAACCTCGATCCTCAAGGGCGTCGGCCTGCTGACCGACGCGGTCAAGGCCACACTGGGCCCCAAGGGCCGCAACGCCGTGCTGGACAAGAAGTACGGCGCTCCCACGATAACCAAGGACGGGGTGACCGTGGCCAAGGAGATAGAGCTTCAGGACCCCTGGGAAAACATGGGCGCCCAGCTCGTCAGGGAGGTGGCCTCTAAGACCTCCGACGTCGCCGGCGACGGCACCACCACGGCTACCGTGCTATCCCACGCCATCTACCGCGGAGGCCTCAAGGCCGTCGTGGGCGGCGCGAACCCCATGGACCTCAAGAGGGGGATCGAAAAGGGTGTCGAGGCCGTGGTGGCGGACCTCAAGAAGAAGAGCAAGTCCGTGAGCGAGAAGAAGGAGATCGCCCAGGTCGGCGCCATCTCGGCCAACAACGAGAAGACCATCGGCGAGCTCATAGCCGACGCCATGGACAAGGTCGGCAAAGACGGCGTAATCACCGTCGAGGAGGCCAAGGGCATGGCTACCACCCTCGATGTGGTCGAGGGAATGCAGTTCGACAGGGGCTACATCTCGCCTTACTTCGTCACCGACCCCGAGAGGATGGAGTGCAACCTCGAAGACGTCTTCATCCTGATACACGAGAAGAAGGTCTCCTCAATGAAGGACCTGCTGCCCATACTCGAGCAGGTGGCCAAGATGGGCAGGCCCCTCGTCATCATCGCCGAGGACGTTGAGGGCGAGGCCCTGGCCACCCTGGTGGTCAACAAGCTCAGGGGCACGCTCCAGGTGGCGGCCGTAAAGGCTCCGGGCTTCGGCGAGAGGAGGAAGGCCATGCTCGAGGACATCGCCATTCTCACCGGCGGAAAGATGATATCCGAGGACATCGGCGTCAAGCTCGAAAACGTCCAGCTCGACGAGCTCGGCAGGGCAAAGAAGATAACCATCGACAAGGAGAACACCACCATCGTCGAAGGCGCTGGAGACTCCGAAAAGATACAGGGCAGGGTCAAGCAGATAAAGGCCCAGATAGAGGAGACCACTTCGGACTACGACCGCGAGAAGCTCCAGGAGCGTCTTGCCAAGATAGTGGGCGGCGTGGCCGTCATAAACGTGGGCGCCGCCACCGAGACGGAGATGAAGGAGAAGAAGGCCCGCGTGGAGGACGCCCTGCACGCCACCAGGGCCGCGGTGGAAGAAGGCATCGTCGCCGGAGGCGGCGTGGCTCTCCTGAGGAGCGCGAAGGCCCTCGATGGGGTCAAGGTCGACAACCACGACGAGCAGATGGGAGTCGACATCCTCAAGGTGGCACTGCAGGAGCCCATCAGGCAGATAGTGGCCAACGCCGGACTAGAGGGCTCGGTGGTGATAGAGAAGGTCCTCGCTACGGAAGACCTCAACTACGGCTTCGACGCCTACAGCGAGGAATACACCGACATGATGAAGGCCGGCATCATCGACCCCACGAAGGTCACGAGGTACGCCCTTCAGAACGCGGCCTCAGTGGCTGCCCTCATGCTCACCACCGACGTGATGATAACCGACGTGCCCGAGGAAGAGAAGAAGATGCCTGAGATGCCCCCCGGCGGCGGAATGGGCATGTACTAAGAGGGGACAGACGGAGCGAAGTTCCGTCGCCCATAACATAGTGAAAAAGGAAAGGGGAGCCGGACGCCGGCTCCCCTTTCCTTCATATAGGCGCGGCCGGAAGAGGCAGCGGGGCTATAATATAATCCCAGTGGAAACCACCCTTGACAGCATAGGCGACATAAAGGTCTATCAGAGCCTGCGAGGCTACCGCTTTTCGATGGACTCGGTGCTCCTTTACGCCTTCGTGGACCTCGAAAGGCCGAAGAAGATAGCTGACCTGGGCGCGGGCTCGGGCGTGGTGGGGCTTCTTCTCGCCAAGAAATACCCCCGTGCCTCCGTGACCCTGGTGGAGCTTCAGGCGGGCCTCCACGCGCTTTCGAAGAAGAACATCGATGTCAACGGCCTGGGTGAGAGGGTGGAGGCAGTAAGGGCGGACATAAGGGGGTTTGCCGAGGGCGCTGGAGAGTTCGACCTCGTTGTTTCGAACCCCCCCTTCAGGAGGGCCGGCGCCGGGCGGCTGAGCGCGGAGGACGAGAGGGCTAAGGCGAGGCACGAGCTTGAGCTTACGCTGGGCGAGCTACTGGAGACGGCCTCGGTGCTCCTAAAGGCCAGGGGAAGGTTCTCGATGGTCTATCACCCCGAAAGGCTCGTGGAGCTCATCGACTCGCTCAGGGCCGTCGGGCTCGAGCCCAAGAGGCTGAGGTTCGTCCACGGCAATGCGGGTGCAGAGGCAAAGATGGTCCTCGTCGATTCCGTCAAGGGCGGGAAGGGGGGCTTGAAGACCGAGAAGCCTCTTTTCATCTACAGGGACGACGGCTCCTATGGGGGCGAGGTGGCGGGGATTTACGGCCGGCGGAATCCGGCGGCCCGAAGCGGCTCTTCGTAAGGGTGCCGAACCGGTACGCGCACGTCCCAGAGATCTGCTTCCGCTGTTGTGATGGCGCTATTCAGCGAGTATAATAGTGGAAATGATCAGGAACTCCTTCTGCATACTCAACGGCATCGGGCAGAAGCTTGAAAGGCGGCTCTGGTCCGAGGGCGTCCTGACGTGGGACGATTTCCTTGTGGCCGAGGCCGTGGGGTTCATATCCCCGGGCCGGAAGAGGCTCATGGACGACAGCCTGTGCCTGCACAGGGAGAAGCTTGAATACCGCGACTCGTCATGGTTAGGCCAGAACATCAGGGGTTGCGAGCACTGGCGCCTGCACTCGATATTCAGGGAGCACTCCGTATGCCTCGACATAGAGACCAACGGCTATCAACCCGGGGCGGGAGGGTACGTCACCATGGTGGGCCTCTATGACGGGTTCGACTACCGCTGCCTCGTCAGGGGAGAAAACCTCTCGGCGGAGACCCTGGCGAGGGCGCTGGCCCCCTACAAGTACCTCGTTACCTTCTACGGATCGGTTTTCGACGTGCCTTACCTCAAGAGAGCGCTCCCGGGGTTCGACCTTAACGTCCCGCACTTCGACCTGTGCTTCGGGGCGAAGAAGACCGGCCTGAAGGGAGGGCTCAAGCGCATCGAGGCGGAGCTTGGCATAGAGAGGGTCGAAGAGACGAGGGGCATGGACGGGTTCGATGCGGTCATACTCTGGAACGAGCACCGGAGGGGCAACCCCCGCGCCCTCGAGCTGCTGGCGAAGTACAACAGGGAGGATACGGTGAACCTCTGGAGCATAGCCGACACGATATACTCGAGGCTCAGGGAATGCACCGGGTTCGACAGGTACGCACAGTCCAGGCCGGCTCCGGCCCTTAATTGAGGGGCGTTGAGATGGAAACTACTCTCAAAGAATTTCTCGCTTATCTGGCCGTCGAGAGGGGGCTTGCGAAAAACACCGTGGAGTCCTATGCCGGGGACCTCGTGAAGTTCTCCGCCTTTCTCTCGCCGAGGAAGAGGCGTTTGGGGTCCTTCAGGAGGGAGGACGTTATGGCCTTTCTCGACGCCCTCAGGGGG
>JARRNG010000017.1:0-16757 GCA_037385265.1 Nitrospirota bacterium | reverse complement strand
TTCCGAAGACGAGGGCGACCTTTCCCCCGAGGTCGGCGTCGAAGATAGAGAGTTCTGCCTCAAGGGAAGTTACGACCAGCCTGTAGCCCATCCCGCGAAGCTCCCCCGGCAGGGCCTTTGACACCGCGGCCCTGACGCCCTCGGCGGTGGCGTCCCAGTCCTTGTGGGCTCCGCCCGGGGGCTCGGGGATTATCCCGTCGATGACGCCGAATTCCTTGAGGTCGCCGGCGGTGAGCTTAAGGGCGTCGGCGGCGCGGGAGAAGTCCTCCTGCGAGAGGTCGCCGTTCTTTCGCCAGAGTATGGAGGCGCACCCCTCGGGCGATATGACCGAGTAGACGGAGTGCTCGAGCATGTAGAGCCTGTCGGCCACGCCGAGGGCCAGGGCCCCGCCGCTTCCGCCCTCGCCTATGACGACGGAGACAATGGGGACCTCGAGGCCCGACATCTCCATCAGGTTCGCCGCTATGGCTTCTGCCTGCCCCCTCTCCTCGGCCCCTATGCCGGGGTAGGCGCCGGGCGTGTCTATCAGTGTTACCACGGGGAGCGAAAACTTCTCCGCAAGCCGCATGAGCCTCAGGGCCTTCCGGTAGCCCTCGGGATGGGGCTGGCCGAAGTTCCTAAGTATCTTCTGCTTTACCCCCCGGCCCTTCTGGTGGCCTATGACCATCGCCGAGAGCCCCCCGATCCTCCCGATGCCCGCCACCACGGCCGGGTCGTCCGAGAAGGCCCTGTCGCCGTGTAGCTCAATGAAATCGTCCAGGATGCGGCCTATGTAGTCGAGGGCGTAGGGCCTGTCGGGGTGCCTGGCTGTCTGGGTCTTCTGCCAGCGGGTGAGCTTGGAGAATATGTCCTCGCTGAGCTTCAGGGCCTTTTCCTCCAGGCGCCTGAGCTCTTCGGTGGATTTCCTGTCCGAGCCGCCGAGCCTCCGAAGCTCCTCGATCCTGTTTTCTATCTCTTCGAGGGGCTTCTCGAAATCGAGGTAGTAACTCATGGAGTTATATTTTATACCAAAATCAGACGACTTTCAGGGTGCCCTTGCCGAAAACGCCCTCCACCCTCTCGATGAGGGCCTCGTCGGGCTGAATGCCCAGGGGGGTCTGCACCAGGGTCTCCGTGCCGCCCGCGGTGATGCGCAGGTAGAGGGGCATCTGCCCCCTGGCCCCCTCGAGGATCCTCTTTAGCGCCCTGAGGTCGCAACCGCCGTCCTTTATGCTCAGCTCAACCTTGCGGCCGTTTCCGTTCTTCGCCACGAGGTCTCCCAGGGCCGAGAGCTCCCTGGCTATCACCTTTATGCCCCGGTCGGTCTTGTCCAGGTGGCCCTTCACGAGGATGGGGGCGTCCTTTTCGAGCATCTCGGCGTGCTGCCGGTAGAGTTCGGGGAAGACTATGACCTCCACCGAACCCTCGTCCTCCAGAGTGACGTAGGCCATGGCCTCGCCCTTGCCCCTGGTCCTGAGCCTCTTTATCGAGGAGACCACGCCGGCCGTGTCCACCTCGGCCCTGTCCTCCAGGGCCTCCAGCGACGGGATGTCGCTCACCCGCATGAGGGCCAGGGTCTTCTTATATCTGTTGAGGGGGCTTCCGCTTATGTAAAAGCCCAGGGCCTCCTTCTCGTTCCTCAGGAGCTCGGCCTCGTCCCATCCCTCGCGGGCCTCCTCCTCCGCCTCGCCGAGGGACTCGCCGAAGAGTCCCAGCGAGGGGGCCACCTGGGCGCCCCCTTTCAGCTTCTCGCAGAGCGAGGCCCGCCAGCGCACCAGCGATCGGAGCGTGTGCCTCTGGCCCCTTTCGGGGTCCAGGTTGTCGAAGGCCCCGGCCTTGACCAGGGACTCCATGACCTTCTTGTTCACCCGCCGGGTCTCCACCCTCTCCGTGAAGTCCTCGAAGGAAGAAAAGGGAGCCTGCTCCCTAGCCTGGAGTATCGCGTCTATGGCCGAGGCCCCCACGCCCTTGACGGCGCAGAGGCCGAAGCGGATGGCCCCTCCGGCAACGGTGAACTCCTTGCCGCAGAGGTTGATGTGCGGGGGGAGAATCTCTATGTCCATGGTACTGCACTCCCGGATGGACTTCACTATCTTGTCGGTGTTGTCTATGTCGGCGCTCAGAGTGGCGGCCATGAAGTGCACCGGGTAGTGGGCCTTAAGGTATGCCGTCTGGTAGGCTATGAAGGCGTAGGCCGCCGAGTGGGACTTGTTGAAGCCGTACTCGGCGAACTTGGCCATGAGGTCGAAGATGCTCTTGGCCTTCTTCCTCTCTATTCCGTTTTTCACGGCCCCCTCGATGAAGTCGGCTTTCTGCCTCTCCATCTCCTCGGCCTTCTTCTTGCCCATGGCCTTCCGGAGCACGTCGGCCTGGCCCATGCTGAAGCCCGCCAGGGTGTTGGCGATGCTCATGACCTGCTCCTGGTAGAGGATGACCCCGTAGGTCTCGTCCAGTATCTGCCTGAGCTGCGGCAGCGGGTAGCGCACGGCCGTCTCCCCGCGCTTGCGCTTTATGAAGTCGTCTATCATGCCGCTTCCGATGGGGCCCGGCCTGTAGAGGGCCACCAGGGCGATGAGGTCCTCGAACCTCGTGGGCCTCATCTTCCTGAGTATCTCCCTCATGCCCGGGCTCTCGAGCTGGAAGACCCCGGTGGTGTGCCCCTCGCCAAGGAGCTCGAAGGTCTCGGCGTCGTCCAGGGGAAGGTGCTCCAGGGAGAACTCCTTGCCCTCCTCGGCGATGTAGTTAAGGGTCTTCTCTATGATGGTGAGCGTCTTGAGGCCCAGGAAATCGAACTTTATGAGCCCCAGCCTCTCCACCGAGCCCATGTCGAACTGGGTGGTTATGGTCTCGTCCACGGGGTGCCTGTAGAGGGGCGTGAAGTCCGTGAGGGGCCCCGGCGATATGACCACGCCGGCGGCGTGGGTGGAGGCGTGCCGCGAGAGGCCCTCCAGGCGCAGGGCCACGTCCAGGAGCTCGCGCACCCGCTCGTCGCCCTCGTAGGCCTCGCTGAGCCTGGGCTCCTTCTTTATGGCGTCGCTTATCGTTACCTTCGGGCCCTCCGGGACGAGCTTGGCGAGCCTGTCGGCCTCGGCGTAGGGGAAGTCCATGGCCCTGGCCACGTCCCTTATGGCCGCCCGGGCCGCCATGGTGCCGAAGGTTATTATCTGGGCCACGTGGTCCTTCCCGTACTTGTCGGCCACGTAGTTTATGACGTCTCCCCGGCGGTCCTTGCAGAAGTCCACGTCTATGTCGGGCATGCTCACCCGCTCGGGGTTTAGGAACCTCTCGAAGAGCAGGCCGTACTTCATGGGGTCTATCTCGGTGATGCCCAGGGCGTAGGCCACGAGGCTCCCGGCCGCCGAGCCCCTGCCCGGCCCCACGGGTATGCGGTTTTTCTTGGCGAAGTCTATGAAGTCGCGGACGATGAGGAAATACGAGGAGTAGCCCATATTCTTAATGACCGCAAGCTCGTGCTCGAGCCGTTTCGCGTACCGCTCCTCCGGCTCCACGCCGAGCCTCTCGCCGAGCCCGCGCTCGGCCAGGGCCTGGAGGTACTCCGAGGGCCTCTCGAACTCCTCCGGCGGGTCGAACTTGGGAAGCATGAACTTCCCCAGCGAGAACTCCACGTTGCACCTTTCGGCGATGGCCCTGGTGTTCTGCACTGCCTCGGGCAGGTCCCTGAAGGTCTCCTTCATCTCCTCGGGGCTCTTGAAGTAGAACTCCTGGGTCTGGAAGCGCATCCGTCCGGCGTCGCTCAGGGTCTTTCCGGTCTGGATGCATAGGAGTATCTCGTGGGCCCTGGCGTCCCCGGGCTTAAGGTAGTGGCAGTCGTTTGTGGCCACCACGCCGATGTGGAGCTCCTTCGAGAGCTGTACGAGCTTCCGGTTGACCGCCTCCTGCTCCTCGAGGCCGTTGGCCTGGAGCTCCAGGAAGAAATTCCCCGCCCCCAGGATGCGCTTGTATTCGAGGGCGGTCTCTCTGGCCTTGTCCAGGTCGCCGAGCCTTAGGTAGTAAGGGACCTCCCCCTTCAGGCACGCCGTGAGGCCGATGAGCCCCCCGCTGTACTGCTCGAGGAGCTCCCTGTCTATGCGGGGCTTATAGTAGAAGCCCTCCGTGAAGGCCCTGGAGACCAGGGTTATGAGGTTCCTGTAGCCGTCGTTGTCCCTGGCCAGGAGGACGAGGTGGAATGCGGCGCCCTCGCCGGCGCTCCTGGCCCTGTCGTGCCGGCTTCCGGGGGCCACGTAGACCTCGCACCCTATGATGGGCTTTATGCCTGCCTTCACGGCCTTCCTGTAGAACTCCACCGCGCCGAAGAGGTTGCCGTGGTCGGTGATGGCCACGGCCGGCATCTTCATGGCTGCGGCGGTCTCGACGAGTTCGTCTATCTTTATGGCGCCGTCCAGCAGGCTGTACTCGGTATGCAGGTGAAGAGGGACGTAGTCGGAATGGTGCATGGAAAAATTTTATACCCGCGGGCCGGAAATAGTCAAAGTCTATCGAGGCGGACTTTTCGCTTGGCGACGACGCAATTGCACGAAAAGACTCGTTTATTGCGCCATTGTTTTTTCTTGCCATAATCGCCCGCAAAAAGTATAATGCCCTTATGGTTGCCGGAGCAGCCATGAGGGCACTTCTTATGTGCGGCTTTCTGGTGCTTGCCCCGCTTGCCCCCGCCTGGGCCTTCGGCGCGGACTCGCTGGTGGGTTCGAGGTCGCCGGAGTTCGTCCTCCGGGACATGGACGGCAAGTACGTATCCCTGACCGCCCTCAGGGGGAAGGTCGTGGTCCTCAACTTCTGGGCCACTTGGTGCCCTCCCTGCAGGAAGGAGCTCCCAACGCTCGAAGACCTACACCGGGAGTATTCTCGCCGTGGGCTCGCCGTGGTCGCCGTGAGCACGGACAGCACCGAAAAGGGCATAAGGAAGTTCCTCTCCGAAAACCCCATGAACCTCCGCATCGTGCACGACCGCGACGGGAGGGTTTCGCAGCTCTACGGGGTGTTTTCGCTCCCCACCACCTTCATAATCGACAGGCGGGGCATCGTCATGAAGCACTACGTCGGCGAACAGGACTGGAGCTCTTCGCAGGTCCGCTCGCTCATCGAGAACCTCCTGGAAACCTCCTCCCGCCGGCGCGCCCCCTCGCCCGGGGTCACGCCGGTATTCTTCGACAAACCCAAGCGCTCCTTCTGAGCCCTGCCGGAGGCGGGGAACAACCCGGAGGGCCCTCCTTGGCGTGGTGCAAGGCTATCTCATATGATATAATTGCGCCTATGGCGCGGCGAAGACACAAGCGCGAGCCCCTTTCGGCCCACGTGATGATACTTCTTGACGAAGGCGAGCATCCGCTGGTCCGTAGGGGTTCTTTGGCGGACATCTCTTTTGGCGGCGTAAAGCTTTACCTCGTTCAGCCCCTGGAGGTCGGCGTCAGGGTGACCCTCGAAATTCGCTTCATTATGGCCGGCGGAGAGGTCAAGACCGAGACCGTGAGGGGGACCGCCATTTACTCCCAGAAGATCCAGGACATCCATTTTGTGGGAATCGAATTCGACCAGGAACTGGACCCCAAGCTCCATCCCGACCTTTACGGCCGCATAGTGGAGATCCTAGAGTCAGAGGACTGAGCGCGCGCCCCTCCGCCTTCAGGCAACACCCTAAATTATCATTTGCCCTTTCAGGCCGCCTGAGCCTTCTTGCGCGATATCTACCTTAGTAGGGGTTCCAGAGGTGGCAGGACACGGGGCGGCCGCTTGAGGCCTCGAGGCGGGGCACCACCCTGTCGCAGGGCTCGAACCTCTTTGGGCAACGGGGGTGGAAGGGGCAGCCGGGAGGTATGTTTATGGGGCTCGGGACCTCGCCTCCCAGGACCGCGCGCTTCCTCCCGCCAGGCTCAAGGCCCGGGGCAGAGGCCAGGAGGACCTGCGTGTAGGGGTGGCGGGGCTCGGCGAAGAGCTCTTCCGCCGGGGCCTGCTCGACTATCTTGCCCAGGTACATGACGGCCACCTCGTCGCTGAAGTACTCGACCACCCGGAGGTCGTGGCTTATGAAGACGAAGGATATCCCCGACTCCCGCCTGAGGTCCTGGAGGAGGTTCAGTATCTGGGCCTGTATCGAGACGTCCAGGGCGCTCAGGGGCTCGTCGGCCACTATCACCTCGGGCGATACTGCCAGGGCCCTGGCGATGCATATCCTCTGGCGCTGCCCCCCGCTGAACTCGTGGGGATAGCGGCCCAGGACGTCGCCCATGCCCACTTTGCCGAGGAGCTCGAGCACCCTGCCCCTCATCTCCCCGGGGGCGGCGAGGCCGTGTATCTTCATCGGCTCCGAAAGGGTGTCGAAGACGTTCCGCCTGGGGTTAAGCGAGGCGAAGGGGTCCTGGAAGATTATCTGCACGGCCCGCCGGAAGCCCTTGAGCCCCTCCCCCGAGAGAGACGAGACGTCCTGGCCCCTGAAGAGGACCTCCCCGGAGGTGGGCTCGCTGAGCCTCAAGAGGAGCCTAGCCACCGTGGACTTCCCGCAGCCCGACTCTCCCACCAAGGCGAAGACCCTGTCCCTTCCCACCGAGAAGTCCACGCCGTCGACGGCCCTGAGCCACTCGGCGCGGGCGAAGGGGCCGCCCTTCACGGGGAAGTGCTTCTTCAGGCCCCGGGCCTCTATTATGGCCGCGCCGGCGCCTCCGGCGGAGCCGGATGCCCCCTTCTTCCTGGTCTCGGAGTCTACGGCCATGGTATCTCCTCGCTCCTGATGCAGCGGGCCCTGTGGCCCTCCGCCAGGAGCCTCAGCTCCGGCTCTTCCTTCCGGCAACCCTCTATCACGTACTCGCACCTGTTCGAGAACTTGCAGCCCGGCGGAAGCTCCCCGGGCCTGGGCACCGCGCCCCCTATGGGCTTGAGGCCCTCGCCCCTCCCCTTCGGAAGCGAGCGCAGGAGACCCATGGTGTAGGGGTGCTTCGGCGAGGCGAAGAGCTCCCTGACCCCGGCCAGCTCCACGAGCCTCCCGGCGTACATTATCCCCACCCTCTCGGCGTTCTCGGCGATGATGCCCAGGTCGTGCGTTATGAGGAGCACCGACATCCCGCGCTCCCGGCGGAGCGTGTCCAGGAGCTCGAGTATCTGGGCCTCTATGGTAACGTCCAGGGCGGTGGTGGGCTCGTCGGCGATAAGAAGCGCCGGGCCGCAGGCTATGGCCATGGCCATCATCACCCGCTGCCTCATCCCCCCGGACATCTGGTGGGGGTACTCCCTCATGCGCTTCTCCGGGGACGGTATCCTCACCTGCCTCAGGAGCTCGAGGACCATGCGGTCGGCCTCGTTCCTGGATACGCCCATGTGGGCCGTGATTACCTCCCGGACCTGGTAGTCCACGCGCAGGACCGGGTTGAGGGAGGTCATGGGCTCCTGGAAGACCATCGCCAGCTCCTTCCCCCTGAGGGCGCGGAACTCAGCCTCCGGGAGCTTCAGGAGGTCCCTCCCCTTGAACCTGATCTCGCCCTCGGCGCGCAGGTTCTGGGGGAGTATTCCCATTATGGCCAGGGCGGTGAGGCTCTTTCCGCAGCCGCTCTCCCCGGCCAGGCCGAAGACCCCGCCCTCGGGGATGTCGAGGTCGAGGTTGTTGACGATGCTCAGGGGGCCGGCGCCGGTTTCCAGGTAGATGTTCAGTCCCCGTGCCTCAAGGAGCACCGCCCCCTACCCCTCCTTCCGGGAGAGGCTCAGAAAAGTCTTGGCGTCCTTGAGTCCGGGGTCTATCTCGAGGGCCTTCCGCCACTCCTCGGCGGCGAGGTCCCTTTCGCCCTTCACGTAATAGGAGAGCCCAAGCTGGACCCTGGCCGGGCAGTAGGTGGGGTTTTCGTCCCTGGCCTGCTTGAGCTCCGCGATGGCCTCGTCCACGAGGCCCTTGTCCCTGAGGGCTATGCCGAGCTTCGTCTGGATGTCCGTGAGGCCCGAACGGAGGGAGACCGCCTTCCTGTAATTTTCCACGGCCTCGTCGAGGAGGTGCAAGTCGTAGTAGATGTTGCCGAGCTTGAAGTGCTCGTTTGCGAGCTTGCCCGCCACGAAGGGGTCGAGTTCGCCGGGCATCTCGCTGTTGGCCTCGCTTATCTTCCTGAGGACCTCCTGGGCGCTGTCGCTCTCGCCCATGTCGTTCAGCGTTATGGCCAGGTTGAGGGCGGCCTCGGTGTAGTTGGGATTGAGCTCCAGGGCCTTTTGGAAATGCTCCGTGGCCTTTTCCGTGCGCCCCCTGAGCTCGTATATGACGCCGAGCTTGTTATGGACGTCGGCGTACGTGGGGTTTTGCTCCGCCACCTGCTTAAGGAACAGTTCCGCGTCCGAATATTGGCCCTTCTCGAAAAGCTCCTTGCCGCGGCTATAAAGTAGCTTCAGATTTTCGGACATGTGGGAAAAGTATATTTGCTGCCAATATTCCTTGTCAAGACGAAGGAAGTCCCGCCCGCGCGGCCGGCCCTCAGGTATCGCACTCCGGGCACTTGTGGCCCAGGGGCACGAACTTCCCGCACTTGGGGCACTCGACCATCTCGATGGGGAGTTCCCTCTTGCAGTATTCGCACCGCGCGGCGTCCTGGGGGATGACCCTGCCGCACTCGGGGCACTGCTTCGTCACCCCCTGGGCAAGGGTCCTCGGAAGGAAAAGAAGCACGACGAGGGCGAGAGGAAAGAAGAAACACACTATGCCCCAGATTATCCAATTTCGCCCCTTGCGATGCGCCAGGTAGGCCCCGGCGGCGGCCCCGATAAGCTGGAGGAGGAGGACCCGCGTCAATATCAGCTCGCGAGGTCGCCGTTTACCGGGGGCTCCCCTCCGTAGACCTCGGCCAGTATCTTGTCGGCGCCTCTTCCCAGAAGTTCCTCGGCCAGCGAGACGCCGATGGAGGCCGCCTCCTCCCTGGGTCCTTCCCTGCGGCCCTTGAGTATGACCTCGCCGGAGACGCTGCCCACGAGCCCCTCCATGACGAGGGTCCCGTCCTTAAGGGTGGCGTGGGCCGCGATGGGCACCTGGCAGCCGCCCTCGAGCTTCGCCAAGAAAGCCCGCTCGGCCTTCACGCAGGTTGCGGTCTCGGCGTGGTTGAGGGGGGCGATGAGGGAGTTTATGAAATCGTCGTCCTTCCTGCACTCGATGCCCACGGCCCCCTGCGCTATGGCCGGAAGGCTAAGCTCCGTGTCCAGGGTCTCGGTTATCCTCTTGGAGAAGCCCAGCCTCTTTACGCCCGCCGCGGCCAGTATGATGGCGTCGAACTGACCCTCGTCGAGCTTCCTGAGGCGGGTGTCGAGGTTGCCCCGGAGGGAGGTGATCCTGAGGTCGGGCCTTGCGGCCAGGAGCTGGCTGGACCTCCTCAGGCTCGAGGTCCCCACGGTGGCGCCCTCGGGAAGGCCCATGAAAGTGCCCTTTCCGTCCCGGGTTATGAAAGCATCGCGGGGGTCCTCCCTGACAAGTATCGCCCCGATGTGGAGCCCATCGGGAAGCGCCGTGGGCATGTCCTTCATGCTGTGGACGGCCAGGTCGCTCTCTCCCCTAAGAAGCGACTCCTCTATCTCCTTGACGAAAAGCCCCTTTCCTCCCACCTTCGCCAGGGGCACGTCGGTTATCTTGTCGCCGGTGGTCTTTATCTTCCTAAGCTCCACCTTGAGGCCGGGGTTTCTCTTTTCTATCTCCGACCTGACCCACTCGGCCTGCCAGAGGGCGAGCTTGCTCCCGCGCGTTCCAATGGTTATCTTTTTCTTCACGCTGCCTCGCTTTCCATCGAAAGGGACTCGTTTAGTATAGCATTTTGGGGCGGGGGTGGCCTATCGCCGCGCGGGTCGCTCCCACTGCACCTGGGGGTGCTGCCGCTTGAGGCGCTCCGTGAAGTCCCGCCTCTGCTCAAGGGTCAGCCCGCCCTGACGCACGTTGAGTTTCCGGGCGTCTTCCCAGATGCCGCGCAGCTCTTTCATGAGGGAGTCTGCCATCGCGCGGTCTATGATGTTGTTCCTGTAGGCGTCGTTGATGTTCTGCTCCTGCCGCTTCACGAGGTCGTCGATTCCCGAGACGTTTTCCTTCCGCTCCGCCGAGGCGGCGGCCGCCGCGGAAAGCGCCGCCGCCATCACCACCACCAAGACAGCCGTCACAATTTTCCTCGTCATCATGCCTCCGTTTACCGGAGCGTCACCTCCAGCTCCTTTTCGCTCCTGCCGAAGAGACGCTTCCTGAGAATTGTCGCCTTTACCTTGTCTCCCGCCTCGTGGCCGAAGAGGGCGACCTTTATGTCCGCCACGTCCCCGACCTCGACGCCGTCCAGGGAAACGAAGACGTCGCCCTTCCTTAGGCCGGCCGCCCCGGCGGCGCTTCCGGGCCTGACCTCCTTTATTTTAAGCCCTTCGTCCGACTTCTCCAGAATGACGCCCAGCATGAGCTCCCTGGGGGGCTCAAGCGGCTCGGGGAAGAGCACGTAGTCCGCCACCCCCTCCTCCACGGGCACGCCGCTTGCGTTTATCAGGATGGCGTAGCTCCGTCGCCCAAGCCTGTAGGCCCTCTGGGGTATGCCCGAGCCCCAGGCCACGTGGCCCACGCCCACGAGCACCACCATCTTGTAGCCGGGGTTTTCGGTCAGGAATTCGTGCACGCTGTGGGCCATGGTCTCGTCCCACAGTATCTGGGACTGATAGAAGTTCTCGAAGCTCCGCTCCCCGGGATTCCGGTGCAGGCCGAAGACCTCCTCAAGCCTCTCGCGATATGCCCCGTCGGTCATGTCCATGCTCGCGGGAAGCTTCTCCTTTTCCTCCTCCGAGAGGGCGTCCAGGCCGCCCGAGGCGACCTTCTCTATTATGGTGGAGTCTATGTTCAGCGCCACGACAGGTATGCCGTAGGCCCGGGCGTACTGGAGTATCTCCCGGTAGAGCTGGTAGTCGAACCCCCACCGCTTGTAGTACTCCGAGGCCTTCAGGAATTCCCTCTCCGTCGTCCTGCCGGCGATGTAGTCGTCCAGGGCCTCCTGGAAAGGGCGCTGGAACATCTCCATCCCCACGGCCACGGGGCGGCCGCCCTCGCGGAGGGCCCGTATCACCAGGAGCTGCACCCTGTGGTCCTCGTAGGCGGTGTGGGACTCGCCCACGTAGATGATGTCCTTGTCCGTGACGTCTCCGATTATCCGGTCGAGGTCCACGGCGCTCGCGGGCTTCACGCCCGTGACCTTGTAGCTGAGGTCGACCCTCATGCCGTCTTCCGAGGCCGCCGTCTCCTTTTCCACGTTTACGCCTCCTTCGAACCTGAGGTAGGAATACTTCCCGTAGTGGAAGATCTTCCTCGCCGCCGGCTCCACCTCGGCGGCGTCCCTGGCGAAGGCCACCGCCACCACCCTGTCCGGGTCGAGGGGGTTCTTCATTACCTTGAGGACGAACCCCTCCCTGTTCTCAAGCGAGACGGGGCCACCGAAGAGCCTCCTCTGGACGGGGCCGTCGGTTCCCAGGAGAAGCACGCTCGAGGAGAGGAGGTCCTCGTCCTTGACCTCGTTTTCGTACGCCACGACGAAGCCCTCGCCCCTGAGGAGCTTCGTAAGCGGAAGGTAAGTGTCCACGCCGCCGTCGGGCACCACCAGGAGCCTCTTCGAGTCCCCCACCAGCCTCGCCACGGTGGGCGGGGTTTCGCTCTCCCAGAGGCCGCGCATGAGGTCGTATTCGCCGTCCAGGACCATCTCCCGGGGCTCTCCCTCGAGCTTGATGCTGAAGGACTTTTCCTTTTCGTCTGTCGAGAGGGTCTCCACGCGCTCGCCCTTTCGGGTAACGAAGCGCGCCCTCACGTCCAGGGCGTAGGGCTCGCCCCCGCCGGTCTGCAGGAGCTTGAACTCGGCGTGGGGGCTTCCGTCGACGTAGCGCACCTTCAGGTCCTTCACATCGAGGGCCGGGACGCCCGGGCGCTTAAGCCACTGGGAGAAAAACCCCTCGAGCTCCTCGCCCGCGGCCCCTTCGAAGGCCTTGCGGATGTCCGTCCAGGAGGCCCTCCTGAACCTGAACTCCCCGTAGAAACTTCTCAGCGTATCGAAGAAGACATCGTTGCCGAAGCGCTCCCTGAGCATATGGAAGACCATCGCACACTTGCCGTAGCCTATGGCCCTCGTGGCCTGGTCCACCCTGCCCCTGAACTCGTCAAGGGGCATCTCCTTGTCGGGCGTCACGTAGCTGTGGAAGTCGACGAGTATCTTCTTCCTGTAATCGGCGCCATTGCCCTTCATCTCCTCGTAGAAGTGGTCGGCCAGGTATGTGGTGATGCCCTCGAGCCAGTTCCCCTCCGCCGGGTCCAGATAGACGGAGTTCCCGAACCACTGGTGCAGGACCTCGTGGCCCAGGGACGTCTCCACGATGAAGGGCAGGCGCACGACATCGCGCCCCAGGAGCGTGTAGGTGGGCATGGAGTACCCCGTGGAAACCACGTTTTCCACCACCGAGAACCTCTCGTAGGGATAGGGGCCGAGCATCTCCTCGTACATCCCTATATAGCGCTTGGCGTATTCGAGGTAGCCTTTGGCCAGGTGGGCTTCCTCGGCGAAGAAATAGGCGAGGACTTCGGTGTCCCCCACTTTGTCGCCGAGCACGGTGTACTTTCCCGCGGCGAGGCTGACGCCCTCGGAGGGATGGCCGAAGCGGAAGCTGAAAGTGCGCCCCCCGGAGCCCTCGGCCACCTCGATGGAGTCGGCCTCGGAGACCGCCGTGAAGCCCGCCGGAACCACCGCCGTGAGCTTGTAGAAGGCCAGGCCCTTCACGGCGGGATACCAGCCGCCGGTAAGGGATATGCCTTCCGGCGACACGATGCTTCCCACCACGCCGACGTTCTGTATGTCCTCAGCCGTTCCGGCGAGGACTGCCCTGTAGCCAAGGCGGAGGACTCCGCCTCCCTCTACCTTGAGGCCCCCGTCGCGGTTGATGGCCCCGGCGTCGAGGGGGGCGGCGTCGAGGCTCGCCTCGAGCACCTGGAGCCCCGCGGTACCCACCTCCCACTGGCCGCCGGCTGGCAGGTCTATGCGGGCATTTCCCTCCAGGAGGCTTTCGCCGGGCGAGAAGGAGACCGAAAGCTCATACACAGGAAGGCCCTCCTGGGCGCGGGCCGGCGCGGCCGCGAGGAGGCCGACCACGACGGCCCCGAGTATGTAAAAAAGCACCTTGTACATGAATGGGCGAATTCCTCTAATATCTTCCCTATTTTTGCCGAGGCTGTCAAACGCTCATGCGGACGGGACAATACATTTGACATTGTTCGTGATATAATCCTAACCCATGGATGCTCGCCGTCCGGCGGAGACGCCTGGCTTAAAACCCGTTATTTAATAAGAGCATCCTGGCAAGCGCAAATCTATAGGGAGGTTTCATAAAATGGCGAAATTCTCGACCCGCGAGGCCATCGAGATGGCGGTCCAGACCGAGAGGCTGGGCTACCAGTTCTATAACGAGATGGCCGAGAAGTTCAAGGACCACGAGGGGCTCAGCGACCTCTTCAGGCGGCTGGCCCTGAAGGAAAAGAGCCACGAGGCCGTCTTCACCAGGCTAAGGGACCAGGCGGCAGGCCAGGACGTCGAGCAGCCCGACGAGGTGGCGCACTACATGAGGGCCATGGTGGAGAGCGAGTTCTTCATCGGCAAGGAGAAGTCGCTTCCCTCGATGGACAAGGTCAAGACCTTGGGCGACGCCGTGGACTACGCCATGGGGTTCGAGAAGGAGACCCTTCTGTTCTTCGTCGGCTTGAGAAGCATGCTTGCCGACGGGGACTCCCTGGATGCGGTGATAAACGAGGAGCGCAGCCACATAGCCTGGCTCTCGGAGTTCAAGGGAAAGCTCTGAAGGGGACCCTCTACATAGTATCCACGCCCATCGGCAATCTCGAGGACATAACCCTCAGGGCCCTGCGGGTCCTCAAGGAGGTGGACGTCATAGCCGCCGAAGACACGAGGCACACCATGAAGCTCCTGACCCACTACGGGATATCGAAGCCCCTGGTGAGCTACTGGGGGGAAAAGGAAAAGGCGCGGTCCGAGGCGGTCATGAAGAGGCTCGCGGCGGGCGACTCCGTGGCCCTGGTCTCCGACGCCGGCACCCCCGGCATATCCGACCCAGGCGCCGTGCTTATCAGGAAGGCCCTCGACGACGGATACGACGTGGTTCCAGTGCCGGGGCCCTCGGCACTACTAACCGCCCTCTCGATAAGCGGCCTCCCCACCGAGGAGTTCACCTACCTGGGTTTCCTGCCCGCCAAGAGGGGGCAGCGCAAAAGGGCCCTCGAGGACCTGGCCCTCGAGCGCCGGACGATGGTATTCTACGAATCCCCCCACCGCATAATAGACGCCCTCGTAGACATGGAGGAGGCCTTCGGCGGGCAGCGGCCCGCGGCCCTCGTGCGGGAGCTAACTAAGGTCCACGAGGAGGTGCTGAGGGGGACTCTCTCGGAGGTGCTCGACTCCCTGGAGGAGGCCACCGTGGCGGGGGAGTACGTGGTGTTGGTGGAAGGCAGGGGGGCGGGGCACGCCTCGCTTGAGGAGGCCCTCGAGGAGGTGGCGGCCCTCATAAGGAAGGGCCTGGGCAGAAAGCAGGCCGCAAAGACGGTGGCCTCCCAGTACGGCCTCAGCACCAAGGAGCTCTACGACAGGAGCCTCAAGGGATGAAGACCATCGCCATATGGCTTTTCATGCTGCTCCTGATCTCCCTCTACCCCGAGAAGAGGAGCTTCATGGTCTACGGCGCCGACAAGGCCCTGCACTTCATGCTCTACGCCATAACCTGCGCCCTCCTTTTCGCGGTGTTAAGGGATCGCATGAAGGGGCAGTTCTGGAAGGCCCTCGTGCTCTCCGTCGTCCTTGCCTCGGCCTACGGGTTTATAATGGAGATAATGCAGGGCGTGACGAAGCTGAGGCAGTTTTCGCTGATGGACGCCCTGGCAAACAGCCTGGGGGCTGTGGCCACGGCCGCCCTACTCGTGCTTAAGAAGAGAAAAGGAGGTTAGGATGAAGCTGAAACCACTGGCCCTCGGGCTTGCCGGGGGAATATTCTGGGGCCTCATGATGTTCGCCACCACCTGGCTCTCGCACTACACGGGCTACGCCGAGCTCTTCCTCAAGGCCTTCACCCAGATCTATCCCGGCTACACGGTGAGCCCCATGGGGAGTATCGTGGTGCTTCCCTACGGCTTCGTCGACGGCTTCGTCTTCGGGGCCGCCCTGGCCTGGCTCTATAACAAGTTCGCCAAGGACTGATATCCATAACGCTTGAGGAGGTCCGGATGTCGCGGGTATATTTCGCCTCTGCGAGGCTTCACAAGTGGAAATACGAAGACAGCATGCCGGGCAAGCTCTCGAGGCTCCTGGGGATGCTCGGCCTTAAGGAGCGCTTCGCCCGGGACGAATGGGTCGCCGTGAAGACCCACTTCGGCTCCGAGGGGGCCCACAGGGTGGTGCGCCCGGTCTTCCTGAGGACGGTGGTGGAGGCCGTGAAGGCCGCCGGAGCGAAGCCCTTCGTCACCGATACGGTGAGGATCAAGGGGCTCGACTACCTCGAGGTGGCCAACCGAAACGGCATCAACCACCTCTCGGTGGGCGCACCCGTGGTGCTGGCCGACGGCCTCTACGGAAACGACAGCCTCATGGTCAAGGCCGGCGAGCTCCTGGGGGAGATTGCCGTGGCCTCCGT
Source organism: Nitrospirota bacterium (assembly GCA_037385265.1). Classification (GTDB taxonomy): domain Bacteria; phylum Nitrospirota; class Thermodesulfovibrionia; order Thermodesulfovibrionales; family JdFR-86; genus JARRNG01. Next base: position 1,124 of record JARRNG010000017.1, on the reverse strand, counting down.
GATAAACGACGTCCCCGCCATGGTGGTCTGCTCCCACGTGAAGGGGCACATAAACGCCGGGTACGCCGGCGCCATCAAGAACCTCGCCATGGGCGGGGTGAGCGGGGCCCACAGGGACTGCGGCTGGAAGTGCGGCCGGGGGGCCATGCACGTCATGGGCGAGGGAAAGCTCGTCTGGGACGCCGAGAGCTGCGAGCTCTGCTACCAGTGCGAGGAGATATGCCCCCTGGAGTGCGTGAAGTTCGTCAAGGACGGCCAGGAGTTCTATTACGAGGACGAGCGGTGCTGGCGCTGCGGAAGGTGCAGCCGCGTCTGTCCGGGGGGCTCCCTGGTGCAGGAGGGGGCCAGCGAGGAAAACTTCCTTCGCTCTCTCGCCGAGGCCGCCGCGGCCGTGCTGGGCACCTTCGGGGCGGGGAAGGTCGTCTACGCGAACTTCCTCACGGAGATACAGCCCGAGTGCGACTGCATGCCCGGGGCCGACGTGCCGGTGCTCCAGGACCAGGGCATACTCGTCTCGGACGACCTCGTGGCGGTGGAGCAGGCCTCGGTGGACCTGCTGAGGAAGGCGCAACCCCTCCCCGACTCTGCCGCCTCGGAAAAGGGTCTGAAGGCCGGCGACGACGTCCTCCGCGGCCTCCACGAAAGGGACTACGAGCTCCAGCTCGCCGAGGCCTCCAGGCTCGGCCTGGGCTCGAGGGACTACGAGCTCGTGGCCCTCGATTGACCCCCTGGGGCAATCGCCCTCCCCCGCTGGCCGGGCCGAGCCCCGCGAGATTATCTTATAATCATGGCTTTAGGACGACTCATTCCACCCGCCCCCTGGCCCACATGTACTCGATAGCCAGGGTCCTGCCATAACACATTGATTTTAAGCACAAAAAAAGAGCTGCTGCCCGTGGGAGTTGGACAGCAGCAAAGGGGAGGTAACGAGGCGCTTTAGATTTATATATCATTTGTCGAAGGGGATGTCAAGCCAAAATATCAGATTCCCTTGTAATTATTACTATAATGTTCATGCAACCTTGGGTAGCTTTGCGTGGCTTTAGTGAATAATATCGCCTCTCCCCGGGCCGGCGGGTGAATGCCTGGCCGGACCCCTCAGTCAGGCGAGATTATTCACTAAA
>JARRNG010000016.1:5477-35083 GCA_037385265.1 Nitrospirota bacterium | reverse complement strand
CAGCCAGGGAGGTGAGATGTCCTTCCTGAAACACACACAAATTAGAACATCCTAATGTTACGGATATCGATTGGTAATTGATATATTGATTTAGCAATTCCCGCCAATTATTAACAACAACCGCTATTGACAAAGTTACAAATTCAATCATAGTTAAAATATAGTATGTTAGTGCAACTTAATCGCAACTGGCAGCACCAAATGTGGGCAGGGGATTGACATCTGCCTCAATTCGGTTTAGAAGGAGGAGCAAGGCAATGAGAATTGGAAGAGCGCAGTTCATTATTTTTGCTGTAGTAGGTATAGCGGTTCTTCTCGTTAGTATGATGCCAGCTTCCGCTGCGCGTCCCGGGTTTGGAATGCTTTATTACAACGGTGAAGTATTGCGTACGATTGTTCCTCCCGCCGCTATACCGGGACCGGGTAGAGACGCTCTTTATAGTGTAGTAAATGGAGCTTTGGGACAACTGGGTATTGCCGGCGTAGCTCCAGGTGACACAAACTACCATGGCGGCTGGTGGGCGGTATACACTGTTACGTTTACTGTTGATCCTTATTTGCTGACCTCTGAGCAAGATGTTTTAGATGCCGATGCGGCCGGTGATGTGACAGTGGTTCGTGTGCCCGAAGCTGATTTCAGGTGCCCAATCCAACCCTGATAGCTATAGGAGGAGTTCATCTGGAGGGCGGTCAACAAATGTGATGGAAGGAGCAGAACTGATGAAGAAAAAAGTGGGATTATTTGTGGCGTATGGGGTAGTTTTCGTTGCTGTGATGTTTGCGGGGAACCAAGTTTATGCTGCTGAAATAAGCACTCCAGCTATGACCGCTGGGGGTATTACGTGCCTTGCAACCAACTTATCCTCACAAACAGAAGAGGCAACTGTTGCCTTGTATAGAGCTACATCTTTTGCACCAGACAGTCTAGTTTTCGATTCTACTGTTCCAATTGTTCCCAATCAGTCGACAGGTATAACTGTAGCGGGTTCGTCAGGTGTTTATCGTTGCACACTTTCTGGAAAATCGGTTAACACTAGAAATTGGCGGTTATCAGCATGTAGCAGTTCAGGCGGTTGCCTTAGTGGCGAGTGACCTCGCTTAGTCTCTATAATACAAACACCTAATCATATCGAGTAGGCCAAGGGGTCACCCCCTTTGGCTTACTCGATCTCTCTTTCAATCGTTAATGAACAATATTCAAATTCACTCAAGTCATTTAGTAGTAGGTGTAAGTCTCAATCAGCCCCTGAGTCTTTCGAGGCCAATCCGCACTTCCTAACCCCAGGTTTGTGAAATGGTTTTGGTGAAGCGCTTCACATGAACGGCCTCCGCGCGGGCATATCAATCAGCGGGAACCCCGAGCTGTTTTCTGATGAGCCTGCACAGGCTGTCCCTGATATCCGAATGGCGTGGGACGGGGGCTTTCTTGCCGTTCCTCGGGTTAATGTAGATGTCGTGGTTTGAGCCGTGGCGCTAGAGGTGGCATCCCGCCCTGACGAGCTCGCGGATGAACTCGTTGCGCCTCAAACTTCGACCCCTATCTCCTTTGTCTCCACCTTCTGGATTGGGAGCGGGGGCTCTTCCTCCTCCACCATGAGCCGGTATGCATCCCTGATGTTGGCTTCGAGCTCATCGAGGGTCTCGCCTTGGCTGAAGACACCGGGCACCTCCCTGAGCCGTCCGACATACCAGCCTTCATCTTTCCAGTATTCGAGTGTGAACTTCCTAACCATTGGCTTTTCCTCCCATGTGAGAAAATTATAACCCAAAAAACCGCAAATTCACCATACCGGGCGGCCCTGCCTTGAGCTTAAACCCCGGTTTGTGAAGCCGCTTTGGTGAAGCGCTTCACATGGACGGCTTCCGCGCGGGCCGGTTATTCTCTTATGCGATGAAGACTGCGGAGGTGCGCCCGATAAACAGCGCTCGTGGCTCAACCCCTCGACAGGCTCGGGGTGCTCGCCATTTCGGTCAGCGTGAGTTTGCCCGCCGTTTCGACAGGCTCGGGGTGCCGCCATTCCGGTATCCTGAGCCCGTCGAAGGATGAACGCATGATGAACACCCCCGAAAACCACAACCTCCCGCGATACAAGCCGAATCCTGGCTTTCGAGGCGAAAATGATGAACGATGAAAAGAAGGGACGGTTCGAAGGATCAGGCACGGCAAATAGGAGTTGAATGTCTAACCTACCACTTGATGAGGGCCGAACCCCACGTGAGCCCCCCGCCGAAGGCTTCGAGCATCACGTAATCGCCCTCCCTGACCCTGAGGGTCCTGACGGCCTCGTCGAGGGCGATGGGGATGGAGGCCGCCGAGGTATTCCCGCATTTCTCGATGTTGGTATAGACCCTTTCCATAGGCAGGCCCAGCCTCTTGGCCGTGGCGTTGATGATTCTGATGTTGGCCTGATGGGGGATGAGCAGGGAGAGCTGGCTGGCCTTGAGCTTGTGCTTTTTCAGGGTGTCCACGACGAGCTTCTCCAGGGTCTTTACGGCCACCTTGAAGGTCTCGTTGCCCTTCATCTTCATGTAGTGCATCCTCTTCTCGATGGTCTCGGCAGAAACCGGGTACTTCGAGCCCCCGCCGGGAAGCGTTATGAGGTCCTGGAGCTTCCCGTCCGAATAGATGTCCGTCGAGAGGATGCCCCTGTCCTCCTCAGTGGGCTCGACGACGACGGCGCCCGCGCCGTCGCCGAAGAGGACGCAGGTGGAGCGGTCCTCCCAGTCCATGAACTTCGAAAGAACCTCTGTCCCCACGAGGAGCACCTTCTGGGCCTTGCCGCTCCTGACATAGGCGTCGGCCACCGAAAGGCCGTATACGAAACCAGAGCAGACGGCGTTTATGTCGAAGGCGGCCGCGTTCTTGGCGCCGAGCTTATCCTGAAGGATGCAGGCCGTAGAGGGGACCGGCATGTCGGGGGTAACGGTGGCCACAATAATGAGGTCGATCTTCCTTGGCCTCACGCCCGCCGCGGAGAGGGCGGCGCGAGCCGCCTCCAGCGCCATGTCGGAGGCCGTCTGCTCGGGGGCGGCTATCCTTCTTTCCTTGATGCCCGTCCTTTCGACAATCCATTCGTCGGACGTCTCGACGATTTTTTCGAGGTCGTGATTCGATATGATTTTTTCCGGCAGATAGGAGCCGGTGGCGGTTATCCTAGCCCGTAACAACTGTGTTCTCCGTTGGACGGGCAACGGCGCTGATATCTTTCGCGATTGTTTCCTGTACCTTAGACTGGGCGAAATCGGCGGCTATGCGCAGGGCGTTCCTTATGGCCACGGATGAGGAGCGGCCGTGGGAGATGATGCAGTTGCCGTTGATGCCAAGGAGAGGCGCGCCTCCGTACTCGGCGTAGTCCGTCATGCGCTTGAAGCTGTCGAAGGCGGGCTTCAGGAGGGCGTATCCTAGCCTCCCGGTCAATATCTTGACTATCTCCCGCTTGAGCATCCTGATGGTCCCCTCGGCCACGCCCTCGCTGGTCTTCAGCACTATGTTGCCCGCAAAGCCGTCACACACGACTACGTCGGCCCTGCCGAAGAACATGTCCTTGCTCTCGACGTTGCCTATGAAGTTGAGGTCCGTCTTCTCAAGCAGCTTGTATGCCTCCTTCGTGAGCTCGTTGCCCTTTCCCGATTCCTCGCCGATGGAAAGAAGAGCCACCTTGGGCTTCGGGCGGTCGAGGATGAGCCTGCAATAGGCGCTCCCCATGTATGCGAACTGGAGGAGGTTCGCGGGGCTGCAATCGACGTTCGCACCGGCATCCAGCAACACGAAGGGCTGTCTGAAAACGGGCATTATGGTGGCTATGGCGGGCCTCATTACGCCCGGTATCTTGCCGAACCTCAGGAGGGCCAAGGCCATCGTGGCCCCTGAGTTCCCGGCGCTAACCACCGCCTCGGCCTGCTTGTTCCTCACGAGCTCCACGGATTTCGCGAGCGACGAGTCCTTCTTCTTCTTGATGGCGCTCATGGGCGCCTCGTCCATGCCTATGGTCTCCGAGGCATGGACGACCTCTATCCTGGACTCCGGGAACTTCTTCTTCGAAAGCTCCGCGCCCAGAACCTCCTCGTCCCCTACGAGGATGATGTCGGTGTCCTTGCAGACGTTTACGAAGTCCACCGCGCCGGACACGGTGACCGAAGGGGCATGGTCGCCGCCCATTGCGTCAAGGGCTATCTTCATGACTCCTTCTCTACAACTTGCAGGACCCTGCGGCCTTTATAAGAACCACAACTGGCGCAGACCCTGTGAGGGACCCTGGGCTCTCCGCAATCGGGGCAGGTGGTCAGGTTGGGTGTCTGTCCCTTCCAGTTGGCCCTGCGCTTGTCCCGCCTCGCCTTGCTATGCCTATGAGTCGGATTGGCCATCTTCAGCTACTCCTTTCTTCTCTCAAAGTATTGCTTCAGCGCCTGCATCCTTTCGTCCCCCCTCTGGAGGGAGCAGCCGCAGGCCCTTTCGTTCAAGTTCGTCCCGCACACCGGGCATATCCCCTTGCACGACTCGCTGCAAAGCGGCTTCATGGGGATGCCGAGGAGCACCTGCTCCCCGGTCAGCTCGGCCAGGTCTATTTCATCCGCCCGATAAAACCCGGTGTTGAGCTCGTCCCTGGCCAGCTCGTGGCCCTCGAACCGGCCGATATCCTCTGCCGGGAGGAACACCAAATCCACAGGCAAGGACAGGTCCCTCTCGAAGCGCTCAAGACATCGGCCGCACCCCAGGCTCAGCCGAGCCTCTATCGTACCCCTGAGCCTCACCTCGGTGCCGGCCCTATCTACCCTCAGCTTGAAGGCAGCCCTCTCGGCCACACCGCCAGTTTCGGCTTCGACGTTCTCCTCGCCATCTATATCGAGTCCCTCTTCCGGGATATCCGATACCCGAATCTTCATTATTTCAAGGCCTTTAGGCAGATTTTAATATTAACTTGTACATATATAGAAGTCAAGCAACTCCCCTCCCTCAGGAGCCCCGCACAATAGGGGAAATCCCCGGAAACACATTGACAACTTGTACGGCCAACCATATAATTATGCTGAATCCGCAAATATTACTCCCTGCCGGTTGCATTGGGGGCCGCGGGCGATAAACTTGGAATTATGAGGAGGAATTTTGGGTATGGACAGGATAAAGATAGCGGTCATCGGAGTAGGGAACTGCGCCAGCTCGCTTATCCAAGGGATTAACTACTACAGGGACAAAGAGTCGGCCGATGCCATCGGCCTCATGCACTGGGACATAGGCGGCTACACGCCCTCGGACATCGAGGTTGTGGCCGCCTTCGACATAGACAAGCGGAAGATAGGCAAGGACGTGGCCGAAGCCATATTCGCCAAGCCCAACAACACCAAGGTATTCTGCCAAGACGTCAGGCCCACGGGCGTAAAGGTGCAGATGGGGCGCGTCCTCGACGGGTTCTCGGAACATATGAAGGGATATGAGGAAAGACACACCTTCGTGCCATCACGCGACGAGGAGCCCGGGGAAAACGAGGTGGCCGACGTCCTGAGGAGCACGGGCGCCGAGGTTCTCTTGAACTACCTGCCCGTGGGGTCCGAGGACGCAACCAGATTTTACGCCAAGTGCGCGCTGAAGGCCAACGTGGCCTTCATCAATTGCATGCCAGTATTCATCGCCAGCGATCCCACTTGGGCGCAGCGCTTCAAGGACCAGAACGTGCCGATAATAGGAGACGACATCAAGGCCCAGCTCGGAGCCACCATAACCCACAGGACCCTGGTCGACCTTTTCAGAAAGCGGGGGGTTCGGCTGGAGCGAACCTACCAGCTCAATACCGGAGGGAACACCGACTTCTTGAACATGCTCAACCGGAGCCGCCTGGCCTCCAAGAAGAGGTCCAAGACCGAGGCCGTCCAGTCGGTCATGGGACATAGGCTCGATGAGGACGATATCCACATAGGGCCCAGCGACTACGTTCCCTGGCAGAAGGACAACAAGATCTGCTTCATCAGGATGGAGGGGAAGCTCTTCGGCGACGTGCCCATGGACCTGGAGCTGCGGCTCTCGGTGGAGGACTCTCCCAACTCCGCTGGAGTCGCCATCGACGCGATACGCTGCGCTAAGCTCGCCCTCGACCGGGGCGAGGGCGGCGTGCTATATCCCCCCTCGGCCTTCTTCATGAAACACCCTCCCGCCCAGTACACTGATGACGAAGCCTACCGCATGACCGAGGCCTTCATCGCCGGCAGGTGGGAGCGGGACGTCTACGAGAAGTCCGCCGACAACAAAAACAAGGGGCGGGAAAAGAAAGAGCGCAAGAGATAGAGAGGGCCGTCCGCCAGGGCGGCCTACTTGCTAAACAGAGCTTCCACGAATTCCTGAGGGTCGAAATCCCTCAGGTCCTCTATGCCCTCGCCCACGCCGATTAGCCTGACCGGCAGGCCAAGCTCCTTCTTGATGGCAAAGATTATTCCGCCCTTTGCAGTGCCGTCGAGCTTCGTCAGGGCTATGCCGGTTATCCCGAGGGCTTCGTTGAACATCCTGGCCTGGCTCAGGGCGTTCTGCCCGGTGGTCGCGTCGAGCACCAGGAGGACTTCCTGGGGAGCGTCCGGCATGGCCTTGGCGATGACGCGCTTGACCTTCTTCAGCTCCTCCATGAGCGGGCTCTTGGTGTGGAGCCTCCCGGCGGTGTCCACGATTACCACGTCGATGCCCCTGTGCTTCGCCGCCTCCACGGCGTCGAAGGCCACCGCTGCCGGGTCCGAGCCGCTCTGGTGCTTGATTATGTCGGCATCCGCCCTCTCGGCCCATATGTCGAGCTGCTCGATGGCGGCGGCCCTGAAAGTATCCGCCGCGCCGAGCATCACCGACATGCCCTCCGAGACATACCTGCTCGCGAGCTTTCCTATGGTAGTGGTCTTGCCGACGCCGTTAACCCCCAGCACGAGCATCACGAAGGGGGGCTCGCCGAAGGTCACCAGGGGTTGAGACCTGCCCAATATGGAGGCCATCTCGTTCCTGATGAACTTCTGGACGGAGGCCGCCCCCCTTACCTCGTCCTTCCTCTCCCGTAGGTGCTCCACGATCTGAGCCGAAGCCTGGACGCCGACGTCGGAGCTTATGAGAACCTCTTCAGAAACCCATCCATGTATAATACAACATGAACTTTCGCCAATTCATGATTCCCCGCCTCGAAGGCGAGGAAATCGAAAGCAATTTCGATTATTACCTCGGCCTTGTAAGGGGGGGCGTCGCCGGGTTCATAGTGTTCGGAGGCGAAACGGAATCTCTGAGGCAAGGAATCGAAAGGCTTCAGAGCGAGGCAGAGCTTCCCCTGATTATATCTTCCGACCTCGAACAGGGGCTCGGCCAACAGGTAAAGGGGGGTACCCTCTTTCTGCCTGCCGCTGCCGTTTCACGGGCCGAGAGGGCCTCGCCCGGCTTGGCGAAGGAAGTGTTCGAGTGCGTCGCCCGCGAAGCCGCCTACGCGGGCATCAACACCGTCTTCGCCCCCGTCCTCGACGTCAACACCAACCCGGAAAACCCCATAATCTCCACCAGGGCCTTTTCCGACAACCCCGAAGAGGTCTCCGCCCTCGGAGAGTCGATGATCAGGGTCTTCAGTAAAAACGGGATAGTTTCCTGCGGCAAGCACTTCCCCGGCCACGGCGACACCTCGGTGGACTCGCACCTCGCCCTGCCGAGGGTAGAGAAGTCCCTGGAGGAACTCGAGGCCTGCGAGCTCAGGCCCTTCCGCGCCGCCTGCGCCGCGGGAGTCCACATGATGATGCTCGGCCACCTGGACGTTCCGGCCCTCGACCCCGGCCGGATTCCCGCCACGGTCTCGAGGGAGGTGGTGAGGTTTCTCAGGGAGGACGTGGGATTTTCAGGGATGGTCATAACAGACGCCATGAACATGGGCGGGCTGGCCTCCTTGAGCGCCGCAGAGGGATCGCTCAGGGCGCTGGAGGCGGGCGTGGACCTTCTCCTCCACCCGCAGGACCCAGAGGAGCTCGCAAGACAGCTGGAAGCCACCGGCAGGGACTTCGACGCCGGGAGAATCAGGTCCTTCAGGAAGACGCTTACCACCCGACCTGCCTCCGGCCCCCCGCCACCGCTCTGCGAAGGGCTCTCGGGGAAAGCCACGAGGGATGCCATTGAGGTGGTGGGCGCCCTGCCCTCTCTCAGAGACCCTTACGTCATGGTGCTGAGCGATGGCGAAGAGGACGGTTCGGAGTTCATCGCGGCCCTCGGAAGGAAGTATCCGCGCATCGGGCACAGGACGGTCACGGACAATGACGACCTCGATATCCCCAGTGGAGCCGACCTGATAATCGCGGTCTTTTCTCCCGTCCGGGCGTTCAAGGGAGGCATTCCCTCCTGGTTGAGCAAGGCCCTTAGGACACTCGGAGAGAAGGCTCGGGTCGCCGTAAGTTTCGGGAGCCCCCACCTTCTCGGTGACGTGAGCAAGGATACTCCGTCAATATGCGCCTGGTGGGGTGACAGGGAAGCCCAAATTGCCGTTGCAGATATTATTCCTTGATTTAGCTATGTTAGTCGGTATTATTTAAAGTATATGTTGAGGCTTCGCCAAAGGAATCTACAGTCGCAATGGCCAACGACTACGGGTGGCCGTTGCATCATTCAGGTGTTCGGATGGTAGCCGAAGTTAACGCCTGCATTGGAAGCGCACCAAGCGACCTTCGTTTGAACTGGGGAATACCTCTCCTTCAAATAACATCTTCCTCTTCGCCGAAAACGGCAACCCCATCCGCCGGAAAACAGAAGGGCCATGCTTAACGTAACAGGTCAGACGCCGTTTTCCCGATTGACTATCGAGATAAGTCCCGAGTCTGGCTAAACCCATCCCGGACTGCTATACTTCTGCCATGAAAGCGCCCGACCCCAAAGAGGCGGCGAAGCGCATCTTCAGGGCGGCCCTCGATGCCGCCGACCCGTACCGTGCCGTGGCTGAGCAGAAGGCCTACATTGAAGAGGCCTTCCGGAAGGGAGGGTTCGGCCGCCTGATTGCCGTTGGCTTCGGCAAGGCCTCGGCGGCAATGGCCTCGGCGGTCGAGGATACTTTGGGCGACCTTCTCGAGACAGGCATAATCATCACCAAATACGGCCATGTGGGCGAAAGAAAGTTCCGAAAGATAAGAACGTTCGAGGCGGGGCATCCCGTGCCTGACGAAAACGGCCAGAGGGCAACGGAGGAGGTTCTCAGGCTTCTCAAAGGGACGGATGAAAAGACCCTCGTCGTGTGCCTGGTTTCTGGAGGGGGTTCGGCGCTCCTTTCCGCTCCGGCAGAGGGCATAAGCCTCTCGCACAAGCAGGCGTTGACAACGGCTCTGCTTAAGGCGGGCGCTGACATAAACGAGCTTAACGCCGTGCGGAAGCACATCTCGGGGGTAAAGGGCGGAAGGCTCGCCCGGGCCGCCTACCCGGCCGGGGTGCTTTCGCTCCTGATCTCCGACGTCATAGGCAATCCGCTCGACGTCATCGCCTCGGGCCCCACGGCGCCCGATACGACCACCTGGCAGGATGCCGTCGCCGTAGTCGAGAAATACGGCGTGAAGGTTCCCGCGGGCGTGGCGGAGCTACTCAGAAAAGGCGCCGAGAGGTCGATCCCGGACAGCCCCAAGCCCGGCGACATCATCTTCGATAGAGTTGAAAACATCATCGTGGGCAGCAACGATCTCGCCCTCTCAGCGGCGAGTGAGGAGGCCGAGGCCCTGGGCTTCCCGGCTGAATTCCTGACCTCATCCCTGAGCGGCGAGGCCCGGGAGGCCGCCGGATGGCTGGCCTCGGAGGCAACAAGGAGCAGGAAGCGACCGGCCTGCCTGATAGCGGGCGGAGAAACCACGGTTACGGTTAGGGGCACAGGCAAGGGAGGAAGAAACACGGAACTGGCCCTGGCTTTTTCCCTGGAGGTGGAGGGCAAAGAAGGCATCACACTTCTCTCCGCCGGAACGGACGGCACCGACGGCCCGACGGACGCGGCCGGCGCCGTCGTGGACGGCTCTACGGCTCTGGATGCCCGGAAGGCCGGCATTGAGCCCCGGGAATACCTCGATAACAACGACTCCTACACGTTCTTCGAGCGCGCCGGGGGCCTCCTTAAGACCGGGCCCACGGGCACGAACGTGATGGATGTGGATATAATACTCCTCACATGAAGAAGCTCATAATCTTCAGCGACCTCGACGAGACGCTCCTCGAGCGTCACACGTATTCCTTCGCCAAGGCCAAGCCCGCCCTCAAGCTCCTTAAGGAAAACGACATCCCCCTCGTCATAGTTACGAGCAAGACGGTGGCCGAAACGGAACACTATAGAAAGAAGCTCGCCAACAAGCACCCCTTCGTCTGCGAAAACGGCGGGGGCATCTTCATCCCCAAGGGCTACTTCAAGGACCTGTCAGGGCACAAGGTGGAAAAGCGCGAGGGTTACGAGGTGATCACTCTCGGCACCCCTTACGCGAGGCTCAGGAACGCCGTCGCCGAGCTTAGCGAGGAGGGCTTCCCAATCAGGGGGTTCGGCGACATGACACCGGAGGAGATAATGGACATCACGGGCCTCACCCACGAGGAGGCCAAGCTCTCCGTTCAGCGAAGTTTCGACGAGCCCTTCGTCTGCGAGGGGTGCGATATAGACGCCCTGAAAGATGCCATACGGGCCAAGGGCCTCAGTTTCGCCGAGGGCCGTCTTTACCATATTACTGGAGACAACGACAAGGGAAAGGCCGTCGGCATCCTCACGGAGCTTTACAGGGCGAAATTCGGCGAGATAATCACGGCCGCCCTGGGAGACAGCCCAACTGACGTCTCGATGCTCCAAGCGGTGGAGCGCCCCATTTTAGTCCAGAAGGACGACGGCACATACCATCCCTCGGTCGATGTGCCGGGAATCCTAAGGGCCTCCGGTGCGGGTCCAGAAGGCTGGAGCAGGGCCGTAACCGAGCTGGTCGAGACCCTGAAAGATTAGAACAGGGACTGGGGGACCTTGACCCCCAGGTGTTCGTAGGCCGCCCTCGTGGCGACCCTTCCCCTCTGGGTGCGCTCTATAAGCCCCAGGCGAAGCAGGTAGGGCTCGTAGACGTCCTCTATGGTCTCCTTGTCCTCGCGGAGGGATGCCGACAGGGTCTCGATTCCCACGGGTCGTCCGCTGTATGTCTCGCACATGGTACTCAGCAGCTTCCTGTCCATCTCGTCGAGCCCCAGGCTGTCCACCTCGAGGGCATCGAGGGCCTTTCGGGTGATGGCGATGTCTACGCTCCCGTCGCCCTCCACGTCGGCGAAATCCCTGATTCTTTTAAGAAGCCGGTTTACAATCCTCGGCGTACCGCGGGAGCGCAAGGCTATTTCGAGGGCCGCCTCGTCCTCTATCTTCACCCCCAGGAGGGCCGCCGAGCGCGTGACTATCTTTTTGAGGTCTTCGGCCGGGTAGAACTCCAGCCTGTTGATCACCCCGAAACGCTCGCGAAGGGGCGAGGTTAAAAGCCCGGTCCTGGTCGTGGCACCCACGAGGGTGAACTTCGGGAGGTTGATCTTGAGAGTCCGGGCGTTAGGGCCCTGCCCGATTATGAGGTCGAGCTTGTAGTCCTCCATGGCGGGATAGAGCACTTCCTCCACGACCCGCGGCAGCCTGTGAATTTCATCGATGAAAAGGATGTCGAAATCCAACAGATTGGTCAGTATCGCCGCGAGGTCGCCAGCCCGCTCGAGCACCGGGCCGGAGGTGGACTTTATCGCCACGCCCAGCTCCAGGGCCATGATGTGCGCCAGGGTCGTCTTTCCCAGGCCGGGGGGTCCGTAGAAGAGCACGTGGTCCAGTGGCTCTTCTCTCCCGCGGGCCGCCTGGATGAACACACCGAGGTTGGACTTTATCCTGTCCTGCCCCACGAACTCATGGAAGGACTGGGGCCTGAGCGTGAACTCTATGCCCTGGTCGTCGTCGTTTCTCTCGGGGGTCGTTATGTCCCTGTCGTCAAGCTTTTTCATCTGCCTTGCCAGTTAGGACCTTCAGGGATTCCCTGATGAGGGCCTCTATTTCCGCGTGGCCTTTATTATAAGCCTTTTCCACGGCCCCCAGGGCATCGGACTTTTTGTAGCCGAGATTCACGAGGGCCGATACGGTGTCCTCGAAGGCCCTGTCCCTGGGCTGTTCCTTCCGGGGAAGCTTGCCCCTCAGCTCCAGCACCAGCCTGTGGGCCGTCTTCTTCCCCAGTCCCGGAACCTTCGTCAGGAGGGCTATGTCCTCCGACTCCACCGCCTTCAGGAAATCGTCGTGCGGCAGGCTGCTCACTATGCTAAGGGCCACCCTGGGGCCGATGCCCGAGACGCCGAGGAGAGTCTTGAAAACCCTCTTCTCGTCGTCCGTGGCGAAGCCGAAAAGTTCTATGGCGTCGTCCTTCAGGTGCGTGTAGATGTGGACGAAGACCTCGCGGCCCTCGTCGGGAAGCTCCGAAAGCGTCTTCGCCCCCACGAGGACCTGATAGCCCACTCCCGCCGCCTCTACCACGACCTCGTCCGGCCGCTTTACGATCAGTCTTCCCCTTACGCTGCCGATCACTTCGTGCCTACCGCCTTGTTAAAGGACATAGTGTTAATGTGGCAAAGCGCCAGGGCCAGTGCGTCCGCGCCATCGGAGGAAAGGGAGGTCCTGATGCCCAGCAGGCTCTTTACCATCTCCTGGACCTGGGACTTCTCGGCCCTGCCATAGCCCGTCACCGACTTCTTTACGGCGAGGGCGCTGTATTCGTGAACCTCCAGACCCGCCGAGGCCGCGGCAAGGAGGGCGATTCCCCGCGCATGCCCGAGGCTAAGGGCGCTCCGGGCGCTTTTTGCGAAAAATATCTTCTCCACGACAGCCTCGCAGGGAGAGAACTCGTGCACCACCTCCACGAGCCCTTCGTGGATCTGCAAGAGCCGCGCGTGAAGGGGGTCTTTAGCCCCGGGCACGATGCGGCCTGAAGCAAGGTACCTGAAATTCGAGCCGTCTGACTCCACGAGCCCGTAGCCGAGGGCATGGCTGCCGGGGTCGATGCCCATCACGACCCGGCTATCTCTTCTTTCGCGGCGCCTCAAAAAGTATCTCCTCCACCATCTGGCAAAATACATGCCCCAGAGTGATGTGGGTCTCCTGGATGCGCTGGGTATCCTCCGAGGGGGCCTTGAAGGCATAGGTCGCCTTGGAGGCCAGCTTCCCGCCCTTCCCCCCGGTGAAAGCTATCGTCTTGAGCTTCTTCCTCTTTGCCGCGTCGACGGCCTTTATGACGTTCTGGGAATTTCCGCTCGTGCTAATGGCGATGACCACGTCGCCTTCGTCGCCGATTGCCTTGAGCTGCCTGGAGAACACCTCGGAGTAATCATAGTCGTTTGCCAGCGCGGTAAGGACGGCCACGTTGCTAGTCAGCGAGATGGCGTTGAGGCCAGGCCTCTCGCGTTTAATCTTGCCGACGAACTCGGCGGCTATATGCGAGGCGTCCGCCGAACTGCCCCCGTTGCCGAAGAGGATAAGCTTTCTCCCGTCGCTCAAAGCCCCCGCGATAACTTTCGAGACTTCCGCAATGGCGTCGCAATTTTCGCGCGCGAACTTCTCCTGGATGCTCACGCTCTCGTTAAAAGCCTTCAGAATCTTGTTTTTCATCGTTTCACATGGGGCGGAGGTCCGCTGATTTCGTTATTATGAATTATCGCCTTCCTCAAAGTAAAGGATGTGGTGCGACGTGATGAGGCCCTGGTCAGCGTCGTTGTTTCCTCCGACTTGAATGCCTGAATAGCGCGCTCGAAGGAGGTGCGCCGGTCTCCCATCCTGCGGACCCATCGCCCACCTCTCCGCCTCTACACAAGGGGCGGCTCGATGCATGCTCCTGCGCCATGCGCGTTGTGATGCCCTCCGCCTGTGAAGGTGTTCTGTACCGCCTGCATCCCCGATACCTTACGGGAATTCCCGTCCCGCCACCGGATTCCGCCGGAACGACAATCCGTTACATTCTCCCTCTATTAACCGTAGTTTTCCCATTCCTTAAATTCACGGAGATTAGAAATATAGATATTTATAAAATCCTTGTTTTTTGTCTTGACAAGGTATAATTGTTCCTGATACTGTAGTCTTACTCTTTTGGGGGAAATCTCCTTCCGGTTGGAAGATTTTTATAACAAATAAGAAGAAAGGGGGGATATTGATGACGAAAGCCGATCTTATCGACAAGATCGCTTCCGGCGCAGGACTTAGCAAGGCGGACGCTGGCAGGGCTCTGGACTCAGCTCTGGACTCCATAAAGAAATCATTAAAGAAAGGCCAGAAAGTTACTCTCGTCGGCTTTGGCACTTTTTCGGTTGCCAAGAGGAAAGCCAGGAAAGGGCGCAACCCGAGGACCGGCGAAGAAATAAAGATTGCGGCGTCCAAGACTCCTAAGTTCACGCCCGGCAAGATGCTCAAGCAGGCGGTTAAGTAGGCAACTCTTAATTTCATTGATATGGGGCAGGGTCCAAACAAACCCTGCCCTTTTGTTTTTCCCCCGGCTCTGCTATGCTTGGGCTGAGATTCGACTATCTCCTTTGGAGGGATGCCATGCTTGTTGAGTTCAGCATAGTACCGGTCGGCACGGGGTCGAGCATAGGGGACAGCATCGCGAAGGTTCTCGGCATCGTCGACGAGAGCGGCCTCCCCTACAAGATTAACCCCATGGGAACCGTGGTCGAGGGGGAATGGAGCGAGGTCTTGGGCATGATAAAGAAATGCCACATGGCCGTCATGAAAGACGCCGGGCGGGCCATCACGACCATAAGCATCGACGACAGGAAGGGCAGGCCCAACAGGATCGAGCTCAAGGTAAAGTCGGTGGAGAAGCGGCTCGGAAAGAAGCTCAAGAAATAACGGAAAGCTATAGCAGCCTGACCCGGACGGACTCCCCCTTCCCGAGCCCCGGCTTCCCGGCCGGCACCGTAATCGTGCCGTCGGCCCTCACAAGGACGTTCAGGAGGCCCGATTTGCCGAGGACCGGTTCGGCCCAGAGAGTGCCTTCCCTGAAGGTGAGGGCCACGCTGAAGACCTCCTGCCTGCCGGGGGAAGAGCTTATGCTCCGGGCCAGGCGCGCCCACACCACGTTTCTGAATTCGTCGGACACATCCGGCTCAATCCCAGCGAGCTTCCTCACCACCGGCCTTATGAATACGTCGTAACAGACCGAAACGGCCCGTGGGTGGCCCGGGAGGCCGTAGACGGTCTTTCCCTTCACAATGCCCACCAGGAGGGGCTTTCCGGGCTTCATGGAGACGCTATGGAAGAGCACGGCTCCCGCTTCGGCTATCGCCTTTTCCGTCAGGTCCCTGGCCCCGACAGAACTGCCCCCGGAGATGAGAACCATGTCGCTTTCCCCCAGGGCGCCATCGAGGGCCTCCCTAAGCGCTCCAAGCTCGTCCTTCACGATTCCCTTCCTGACAGGTACGCAGCCGTCCTCCAGAAGAAGTCCCGCAAGCGTCACGGAGTTCATGTCCCGCACCTGCCCGGCCATCAGGGGCTGGCCCACGGGAACCACCTCGTCCCCAGTTGAGATTATAGCCACCGACGGCCTGCGGTAGACGCGGACATCCGGAAACCCCGCCCCGGCCAGCACGGCCACGTCGTGCGGCCTAAGGAGCCGGCCCCTGCCGACAATCCCCTGTCCGGCCCCGAGGTCCTCGCCCCGTCTTATCACGTTTTCTCCGGGGGCCACGGCCCTCTGGACCTCTATCATCCCGCCTTCGAGCTCCTGGACATGCTCCAGCATGACCACCGCGTCAGACCCCGTGGGCAGCATGCCCCCCGTCGAAATCCTTGCCGCCTGGCCCCGGGAAAGCTCAAACCCCGGGGAACGCCCCATGAGGACCTCGCCCGAGACCGACAGATAGGCCGGGGCGGTCTCGGCGGCCCCGAAAGTGTCCGCCGAAGAGACGGCAAAGCCGTCCATGGTGGAGCGCGGGAAGCCGGGAAGGTCTTCGGGCGAGACGGCCTCGCGGGCCAAAACCCTGCCGAAGGCCTCCGTGAGGGGTATGTCCGTCTCCGGGATATCGCCGATGGGCAGGTTGTCGAAGATGAGCCTCAGGGCTTCCTCGACGCTTACGGCCCCTTCTCGCCCGAGCAGATCAGCCATGCGGGCCGGGGCTCTCAGCGCAAAAGGGCCTTAAAGAGCCGCCCCTGCTTCAGGTCGGCAATAGGGCTCTTCTTCAGCACGGCCGAGCGTGTGCCGTTGGAAAGGACGTCCAGAATCCTGTCGAGGGACTTCTCGTGGAGGCTCTCTATCAGCTTGCGCTTCCTGATGAGGTCGGCGTCGTTAGAGAACAACCCCGCAAGACCCGTGGTGTTGAAGCACTGGAGCGCCAGGGCGCCCATGAAAAATTTCTTGTTCGTCTTGAACGAAAAGATTACGACGTCGAGGCATCTCTCGAGCAGGGCGTCGTTTCTGAGCTGGACCTTCTTGTCTATGTCGATGGCCTCGCTCCAGTAGGCCTTGTCTATCAGGCTGTCCGCGCCCAGTTCCAGAAAGGTATGTTCGAGGTTCTTCATGCCCGCGGTGAACCTCCCGTGGGCAACCGTGTCGGCCGCAAGATGGCTCATATAGCCCAGGCAAAAGGCCCTCTCGGCGTCCGTGCTGGCCTCCTCCATGAGGCCGGCCGCGAACTCCCAGCTGTGAGAGCTCTTTGCCGCGGGCTGGTACTTCTTGGCAAGCACGATGTCGGCCATCAGGTTGCCATAGAGGAAATCCTGCCTGTACCGCCTCAGGAGTTCGGCCACGCCGGCCGGCAGAAGGGAGGCTATGTAGAAGATTTCGGTGCCGAGGTATGCATGGGTTAGAGGCCCCCAAGCGAAAGCCGAGGAAGGAACGAACACAAAAGCAAGTGTCAGGATAAATACAATTAGCATCAAATTAAGGCCTGGGTAGCGGGGGGAGGATTTGAACCTCCGACCTTCGGGTTATGAGCCCGACGAGCTACCAGACTGCTCCACCCCGCGATATATTACCATACCTATTTAAGATAACTTAATTATTGAGTTGTTGTCAAACTTGAGACTCCGTAGCCGCAGCGTGCAGGCCGGCCCCGGCCCAATGGGCTCTATAATCCTCGACATTTTGCCGCGGGCTGGCATAGCCGGCTTTATTTCTGGCTGAGCCACGCGTTAAAATAACGGAAATTCAACCCCGAGGTGGTGCATGGATAAGGACATAAGGGGCGGACTGTTCCAGTCGGTCATAGATTACGCGAGGGCGAACCACGCCGACACGATAGACGAGGCCTACGAGTATTTCTGGGAGGAAGACGACCCCCAGGAATTGCTGGGGGGGACCGCCCTGACCCTCGGTTTCATCAACTTCGAGGACTGGTTCGTCTGCGACTACAGGAACAAGGACGGAGACTCCATCATAGACCTCTACGTCGGCGCCAGCGGCGAGCTCCCGGACGAGGACATACGGGCCCTCGAGGCGATGAGAGACTCCTATATCAGCCTGTACGAAGTCGTCTCCACCGACGGCGAGGTCGTAATAAAGGACATTCTCCTGGGCGAAGAATTCCCCACCAAGAGCGAGTCCCTGAGCGCGCTTAGCCCGGGAGACCTATTCGCCTCGAGGTTTGTGGAAGTTGACGGGGAGCGCATAATGTCCAGATGCGTCTACCCTTTCACCCAGGGGGCCCGGGACAGGCTTCTCGATTTCGTAGACCAGAATTTCAAGAGGTATGGCAAAAAGAACCCCGGGGGCGCGATGAGGGACTTCGTAAAGGACGAATCCTACATCTTCAACCTTCTCTGGCTCGACAACATTTTTAAGGCCCGCAGCACCAATTAGCCCCGGATGGCGAAAAAGCAGTACAAGAAGATACTCGTAGTAAAGCCCAGCTCGCTGGGTGACATAGTGCACAGCCTTCCATTTTTGAACTCGATAAGAAAATGCTTTCCGGACGCCAAGATACACTGGATAGTGGCCGGCGGCTTCGACGACCTCCTGGTTGGCCACCCCATGCTCGACAAGGTCTGGGTGATAAACAAGGACCAATGGAAGAGACTCTCCGCAGCGGGGAGGACCATTAAGGAATTCCGTGGCCTCTACAAGGATTTAAAAGGCGAAAAGTACGATCTCGTGGTGGACCTCCAGGGGCTTCTGCGAAGCGGTCTCCTGACGGCTGCCACAGGTTGCAAAACGAGGGTGGGGTTCAAGGAGGCCCGCGAGGGCAGCAGGCTTTTCTATACGCATACTGTGGAAGGGGGCAGAGACATACATGCCGTAGAGAGATATCTCAGGGTCGCCTCGTTCCTCGGATGCGACGGCACCGAGGTCTCCTTCCCACTGCCCATGGAACCCTACCCGGTGCCCTTCGAGGAAGATTATGCCGTATTAGTGCCCGGAGCAAGATGGAAGACCAAGAAGTGGCCCACCTCGAAGTTCGCCCGCTTGGCGGCGAAGCTGCCCATAAAGTCCATCATAGTGGGCGGCAAGTCAGACCGCCAAATCGCCAGGCAAATAGCCGCTGAGTCAAGACGGAAGGCGATCTCGCTGGCGGGCAAGACCACGCTGAAGGAGCTTTCCGGGATAATCAGGAAGGCACGCTTCGTAGTAACCAACGATTCCGGCCCCATGCACCTTGCCGCAGCCCACGGGGTGCCAGTGTTCGCCCTTTTCGGCCCCACCAACCCTGTGACTACGGGACCCTACGGCCGGGGCCACACCGTTATAACGGCCGGCGTCGAGTGCTCTCCGTGCCTCAAGAGGAGATGCGATGACCTTCGATGCATGGAGAAGATCTCCGTCGATAGGGTGCTGGAAGCCATAAAGAATACAATCTTCCGGGAATAGACAATCGACCTTAATCCAGCTATAATTCAGAAAACCAAATGGAAAGGTGGTAAATTGGCATGCCGTACAGAATATTATTGATCGCCCTCGCCGTACTATTCGTGGCCTGCGCGGGACAGACTAAGGAGACGAAGACCTACAAGCCCCAGATGGTCCAGCATATCAAGGGAAGCGTTTTCAAGGCCACTGACAGGGGCTATTACACGACCGAACTTGTCATAAAACCCTCCCCCCCGGTGGTGGGCGACAACAAGGCACAGCTCATAATCCACGACTATAAGGCCACCGATATACCCGGCCTCGACATAACCGTCGTGCCATACCTTCCCGCGAAGGACATGGAATCCAGCGGGAAAGTGAAAGTATTCGATGCGGGCCGGGGCCTCTATCTCCTTGACGATATCAATTTCTCCGAGCCCGGGAAATGGCAGCTCAAGCTAACCATTTCAGGCCCGAAGATGACCGATACCGTCGTCCTCGACATTCCGGAGGTCAAGGGATAAGAATGCCCGCTACCCCTGAGGCGAGAGGTGCGTAAGCAGGCTCGTCGCCAACAGGACTGCGAGGCCTATTAAAGCCTCGACACGCACGACCGCGTGGAGCCTGCCCCTGAGCCCGAGGAGCCTCTGCCATTCTCCCTCGCCTGCCCTGTCAATGGCGGGCAGGAGGAAAAACTTGTTCGCCCCGCCAAGCAGGAAGATTGAAACGGCAAGGAGCGACTTTACTATTAGCACGATCCCGTAGCGGGTCTCGATGAGTATGTCGGCGCTCTTTACGCTGAACAGGGCGAGGCCTACTCCCGTGGCCAGCGCCACCGCCACGCAGTAGGTCGCCAGGTCGGAAAACCTGGTTATCATGCGATGGAACATCTCCCAGAGCTCCTTGCCGGCATCGCTCATCAGGAAGGAAAAGCAAAGAAGAATGAAGAAAAGTCCCCCAATCCACATGGCGACGGACATTACATGAAGCAGATCCAGGGCGAACTGAATGTTGAAATATCCCTCGGTGCCCTTGTGGCCCGACATGCATATCGTGGCCAGGAGTGAAAGGGATATGAGCGCCCCGAGATAAGTGACGGCCCTGGACACCCTGAAAAGGCCGACGAATGTTATCAATGCCAGGGCCACAAGGATACCCGTCCGAATGACGCCGAACTGCCCGTACTTGGTCTTCGCCAGAAAAATGGGGATTATCGAAAATACCTCGCCCAGGGGAGTCTCGGTCATAACGGCAGCGTGGAAGACCAGGTGCACGGCGTTGGCCAGGAGGGCGAAGAGTACGGCAAGAAATACGATGAAACTTGCCGCATCTCCCAGGCATTTTCTTCTACCGTAAGGCAGGCAGACATCCGCGCCGGAGGGCCCGGTCACGAAGAGTTTGGCTGAGAAAGCCCCAGCAACGAAGATAACGGCGGAGAGGAACAGCCAATAGAAAAATATCATCAGCACATAGGCAACCAACATTACGCTATAGTAAACTTATAACTGCCCGTCTGCCTATGCCCGTCGAGGCTCATGCACACCCATTCTACATTGTAAACGCCGGGAGGGAGGTTCTCCTTGAGGTCAACTTCCATGACCGTGTCGTTTTCGAGAAACCTCGTCTTTCCGGAGACCTTCTCTCCGTCGGGGCTGAACACCTCCACCTTGGAAAAAGCCGTCTCCACGGAGCCCACAAAGGTTACGGTCACCTTGCTCGGCGCTTCGTCAAGGACAGCGTCCTCTGCCGGGCTGCACTCAAACAGGTAGACGTGCGCGGCAGCAAGAACAGGAATAAGCAGGAAAAACGCAACGAATATTGGCAATCTTCTCATTTTCCACCTCCCCGGCTATTATAGCACGACCGTTTCCGGCATTCCCTCGCGAAATTTACAAATTATCCAATAATGTCGATGCAAAGAGCGTATTTCCTTTGCTATGCTCGGATGCTATAATCGAACCGTGGAACTGACCGAAAACGCACTAATTGTACTAAAGGCCAGGTATCTGCTCAAGGACGAGGAGGGAAACGTCATCGAGAGCCCGGAGGAGATGGTCCGGAGGGTGGCGCACGCCGTTGCCTCGAGCGAAAAGGAGCCCGGGCACTGGGAGGAAAAGTTCGCCGGCCTGATAGAAGACCTCCGGTTCCTGCCAAACTCCCCCACCCTGATGAACGCCGGCAAGGAGATGGGACAGCTCGCCGCCTGCTTCGTCCTTCCCGTGGAAGACTCCATGACCAGCATCTTCGGAACCCTCAAGAACGCGGCCCTCATACTCCAGAGCGGCGGGGGCACGGGGTTTTCGTTCTCCCACCTAAGGCCGAAGCTCGACCTGGTCCGTTCCACCGGGGGCATCGCCAGCGGGCCAGTTTCGTTCATGAAGATCTATAACACCGCCACCGACGTCATCAAGCAGGGGGGCGCCCGGAGAGGCGCCAATATGGGCATCCTGAGGGTGGACCACCCCGACATCATCGACTTCATCAAGCTCAAGAGGGATTCCCGCGAGATGACCAACTTCAACATCTCCGTGGCCGTGACGGACGAGTTCATGAAGGCCCTCCGCGCCGACGGCGAATACGACCTCATCAACCCGCGCTCGGGAAAACCAGTGGGCAAGATGAAGGCCCGGGAGGTTTTCGACGAGCTGGTTGAGAGCGCCTGGGAAACGGGAGACCCTGGGCTGGTGTTCATAGACAGGATAAACCGCGACAACCCTACCCCGCAGGTGGGCCGGATCGAATCCACCAACCCCTGCGGCGAACAGCCCCTTCTTCCCAACGAGGCCTGCGTCCTGGGCTCCATAAACCTCTCCAAGTACGTCAGGGATGGCAAGGTGCTCTATGACGACCTGGAGGAGACCGTTAAGACCGCGGTTCGCTTCCTGGACAACTGCATAGAAGTGAACAAGTACCCCCTGCCGGAGGTCGAGCAGATGCACAAGGGCAACCGCAAGATCGGCCTCGGGGTCATGGGATGGGCCGATATGCTGATTCTCCTGGGCATCCCCTATGCCAGCAAGAAATCGTTTACGCTGGCCGAAAAGATTATGGCCTTCATCCAGAAGCACGCCCGAGAGGCGTCGGAAGAGCTCGCCAGGGAAAGGGGCGTCTTCCCGAACTTCAAGGGTTCGGTGTACGACGCTCCCGGCATGCCCCGGTTGAGAAACGCCACGCTCACGACAATCGCCCCCACGGGCACCCTCTCGATAATAGCGGATTGCTCAAGCGGGATCGAGCCGCTTTTCGCGCTTTCGTACAAGAGGCTCATCCTGAATACCGAGCTCATCGAAGTGCACAGGATATTCATGGAAACGGCAAAGGAGCAGGGTTTCTATTCCGAGGACCTCGAGGAGCACCTCAAGAGGAAGGGCAACCTCAGGGGCCGCGCCGACGTCCCGAAAGAGATAAAGAGGATATTCAAGACAGCCCACGAGATACCGTATTCCAAGCACGTCGAGATGCAGGCCGTCTTTCAGAAACATACCGACAACGCCGTCTCGAAAACGATAAACATGCCCCACACCGCCAAGCCCGGAGATGTGGCCAAGGCCTTCACCCTCGCATACGACATGGGCTGTAAGGGCATAACCATATTCAGGTACGGAACGGAAAAGATAGGCACAATGGTGAGGATATCAGACGTCGATTAGGCTATAATAGGGCGTGATTCTCGGGGTAAACATAGACCACGTGGCCACCCTCAGGCAGGCCCGCCTCGGCATCGAGCCAGACCCTCTCATGGCCGCCCCGTTGGCCATCCTGGGCGGGGCAGACGGAATCACGGTGCACCTTAGGGAAGACCGCCGACATATTAATGACAGAGACCTGAGGCTCTTGAGGGAAATCGTCCCCGTGGAGCTAAACCTTGAGATGGCGGCCACCGCTGAGATGGTCGGCATAGCGCGCAAGACGAAGCCCGACCTCGTCACCCTCGTGCCGGAAAAGAGGCAGGAGCTCACCACCGAGGGGGGCCTTGACGTGAGAGGCCACAAGAGGCAGCTAAAAGGGGCTATAAAGAAACTCAAGGACGCCGGCCTCCCCGTGAGCTTGTTCATCAATCCCGACACCGACGACGTCGAGGCCTCAAGGGAAGTCGGAGCCGACATGGTGGAGATACACACGGGAAGATACGCCGACGAAAAGAATTCGAAGAAAAAGGGAAATGAACTTGAAAGGGTCTACGTCGCCGTGGAGCACGGCATCAGAATCGGGCTTCTTGTTAACGCCGGCCATGGGCTCAATTACTGGAACGTAAAACCCGTGGCCTCCATAGCCGGCCTCAGGGGCCTTTATATCGGACACAGCATCATCTCGAGGGCGGTGCTCGTCGGGCTCGAAAGGGCCGTCATGGAGATGAAGGACCTCGTGTCGGAGGCCGAGACGGAGTTCCTATGATATACGGCATCGGCGTTGACCTCATAAAGGTCGAGAGGATGCGGGAGGCGGTGGATCGCTGGGGAGAGAAGTTCCTCCGGAGAGTCTTTACGGAGAAGGAGCTCGCCAGATGCCGCAGGGCGAGAGACCCCCACCTTTCCATGGCCGTGAGATTTGCGGCCAAGGAGGCCCTCATAAAGGCCGTGGGCATGACGGCCGGGGCCGCGTTCACGGACATCGAGGTCCTAAACGACGAACTCGGTAAGCCCTACATTACCGTCAAGGGAAAGCTGCAGGTCTTTTTTAAGATAAAGGAGATCAGCAAGGCCCACCTCAGCCTGAGCCACGAAAAGGAATACGGGGTGGCCAGCGTGGTACTCGAAAAGAAGACCGTCGTCTAAGCCTTAGCTCACCTCCAACTCCGCCAAGACCATCTCATTCCCCGATTATCTTCACCAGCACCCGCTTTCTGCGCCGCCCGTCGAACTCGGCGTAAAATATCTGCTCCCAGGGGCCGAAATCGAGCTTCCCCTCCGTCACGGCCACCACCACCTCGCGCCCCATGACCTGACGCTTGAGGTGGGCGTCGCCGTTGTCCTCTCCCGTGCGGTTGTGCCTGTAGCGGTCCACGGGCTCGTGCGGGGCCAGCCCTTCGAGCCAGTCGTCGTAGTCCTTGATGAGGCCCGGCTCGTCGTCGTTTATATAGACGCTTGCTGTTATATGCATCGCGTTGACTAGGCAGAGACCTTCCCTGATGCCGCTTTTCCTCAGGGCGCCTTCGACCTCGGGGGTTATGTTGATATAGTCTCGGCGCTTCTTGATGTTGAACCACAGTTCTTCCCGGTATGCCTTCATGCTGCACCTCCCTTTGAGACGATTAGACCGATAATACCGGCCGATGACCGATTAATCAATAATTAAATTATGGCGTGTTATAATTGGAAAAATGTCATCCGAGCGCCAGAGGGAAGAGCTCGCCGCCGAGAAGGCGCGGACGATGGACGAGATCGAGCGGCTCCAGACCGAGACCGTCCGCGGCGAGATGCTGCGGTTCCTCACGGAGCACAGGGGCTACGCCCCGGGGGACATCGAGCGGGACAAGGAGTTCCGGGTCGGCGTGGCCGGGTGCGAGGAGACCGTATCCACGGACTTCATCATCAAGCTCCAGGACAAGAGGTTCATGGCAATCAAATGCGCCGCCGGCGCCGTGGACTCCCGGGAAAGGCACATCATATCATTAGCGAGGGTCGTGGACGAATATCAAATCCCCTACTGCCTGGTGACCGACGGCGAGAACACCAGAGTGATTGATACCATGCGCGGAGAAATCATCTCCGAGGATTTATATTCCGTGCCGCGCAAGGAGGAGGCCGTAGAACTGCTCCAGAAGACGAAGCTTTCCCCCTACTCGCCCGAGAAGCTCGAAAGGGAAAAGCGGATACTCCTTGCCTTCGAGGCGGTGCGCTGTCCCAACGCGAAGCCATGAAAAAAGTCGGCCTCGTCTATAACGACGTCTACCTGAAACACAAGGCCCCGCCTGGGCACCCCGAGCGCGAGGCAAGGCTGGTCTCCATCATGAACGTCCTCCGGGACTCCGAACTCTGGGACAAGCTAATAAAGGTCGAACCGAGGAAGGCGGAATATTCAGAGCTCGAAACGGTTCACACTAAAGAGTACGTAGAAAGGATGAAGAATACCCGAAGCGGCTACGCTGACCCCGACACCTACATCTCCGAAGGCAGTCTCGAAGCCGCCCTTTACGCCGCTGGAGGAGTTATCGAGGCGGTGGACAGGTGTAGGAGCGGAGAGATCGAAAGGGCCTTCTGCGCCGTAAGGCCGCCAGGCCACCATGCCGAGGCGGGCCGGGCAATGGGTTTCTGCCTCTTCAACAACGTGGCTGTGGGGGCGAGGCACGCCCAGAAGGTCGGATACGAGAAGGTCTTCATCGTGGACTTCGACGTCCACCACGGAAACGGCACCCAGCACATCTTTGAGGACGACGACACGGTCTTCTATTTCAGCACCCACCAGTATCCCCATTACCCCGGCACAGGCTCCGCCGGCGAGAGGGGCCGGGGCAAGGGAGAGGGCTTCACCGCCAACTTCCCCATGCCCCCCGGCTCGGGCGACGGCGAATACGCCGAGGTCTACGGGAAGGTACTCCCGGAAATCATGCGGCACTTCGCCCCTGACATCGTAATGGTCTCGGCAGGATACGACCTTCGCTCCTCCGATCCCCTCGCGCAAATACGGGTCTCGGCCAGGGGCATAGAGGACATCGTCAGGGGGATTCTATCCGGGGCGAACGTCCCCTCGGTCTTCTGTCTCGAGGGGGGCTACAACCTTGAAGCCCTGGCAGAATCTGCTTACCTGACGATAAAAATACTTGTGGAAAATCAAGGCTAACTGTTAAAATACGCCCATGCAGAAGAGGCCCATACTTGTTGTAGACGACGACTCTGCCACTATAGAATTCATATCCGTAACCCTCGAGTCCCTCGGCCACACTGTCATCTCCGCCGCAAGCGGCGACGAGGCACTGGAGCAGGCGAAGGAGCACGCCCCTGCCCTGATTTTCATCAACCTCGCCGTGCCCGACACGGCGGGCCTTAAGATCTGCAAATCATTAATGAGCATCGTCGATGCCCCGCTGATACTCTTGACCTTGAGGGAGGGGAAGTTCGACCCCCGCTACAAGTCGCAGTACGGCATCGTCGCTTTCCTCAGAAAGCCGGTCAGCGCCCAGGAGCTTCTCGAGATAACCAGCGAACATGCACCCGCCCCGGAGAGGCTCCCCGCCGAGGAAGCCGAAAGTCTTGAGGGCGCTGAAACCTTCGAAATCCCTGAAGAGGGCGAGATTCCCAGCGCCTCGGAGCTTGAGGCCTCTCTGGCCTCCTACTCGGAGGGTGAGGAAACTCTCACTCCCGTTGAGGCAGAAGAACTGGAAGACGGTGCGGTCACGGAGGCAATGCCCGAGGAGGACGTCTCTGGATACGAGGAGGCCATCGAGGTCGTCTCCGAAGAGAAGATGCCCTCTGAGGTGGCGGGTATCGAAGAAGCCGAGGAGGTGACGGAGCTGGAGGAAGAGGTCCCCGAATGGACCATCCCTGAGACAGAGGCAGAATTTGATGACACGGTAGAAGAGGAAGCCCCGGAGATAGCCCCGCCGGAGGAGGAACCCGCGCAGGATATCGCCGAGGAAGAGGTTGGAGAGGTTTCAGACCGGGAAATGCCCGAAGAACCCTCAGGGGATCAAGCGCCCGCCGGAGAGTCCTTGCCCGACTGGTTGATACCCGAAGGAGGGGCTCAGCCCTGGGCTCAGGAGGAGGGTGAAGGCCTGCCCCGCCAGGGGGAGCCGGATTGGCCTGTCCGCGAGGAGGAGCCCGCGGAGGAGCCGCCGGTCGCAGGAGAGGAGGTCCCGGAGTGGTCCATGCCGGAGGAGACGGGACCGTCCGCGGAGGAGGAGCCAGATTGGGGAATCCCGGAAGAGGAGCCCGTGGAGGAGCCGCCGGCCACCGAAGAGGAGGTCCCGGAGGAGCCTGCGCAAGAGCAACCCCAAGAGCAACCCATCGGAATCGTTCGAGGAGTCGTTCCAAGGGCCGGAGGAGACAGACTGGGCAAGCGAAGGCGGTGAAGAAGACCTGGGCTTTAATGTAGAAGAGGATACCAGAATGTATGAGACCCCATCTCCCGCTTCCCCCGTCGAACCGGCCGCGCCCCACGAGGAAAAGGAATACGAGATACGTCCCGCGGCCCTGGAGCGTCATAAGCGCAGAAAGCGCAAATCCTCAATAATCCTTCCGTTACTTCTTGTTCTTGTCATTGCGGCTGTGGCCGGGTGGCTGGTTTTATATTTTGTCTCGGGAAAAGGCAAACCGCCCGTTGCGCCCCAAAAGCCTCTCCCACCGATAGCCGAGACAGAAAAGGCGCCCATACCACCTCCAGAGGTCCCGGAGGCTGGGGTAATGCCAGCTCCTCCGGTGGAAGAGCCGGCCGCTTCCCAGGAGCCTAGCGCACCCGCTCCCGGAGAAAAGGCATACTACGTCCAGTTCGGAGCCTTCAGGTCGAGGGCTAATGCCGAGAGCATGCAGGACAAGCTCAAGGAAAAGGGATACGACACCATCATCAGCGAAAGCACCTCCAAGGGCCAGCCCCTGTACCTCGTTCTTCTTTCGGACAGTTTCAGCGACAAGTGGACCGCCTTCAAGCAGGCCAGACAGATAAAAAACGCCTCCGGCATAGGGACGGCCGTCCACGCCGAATAGACGCCATACCGCGGCCTCTAGGGGCGCTACCGGTCCCCCTGTTCCACATTCGGTCCGCCCCCGCGTATGAAATGCACTATCAAAAGACCCGCCGCGAAGAAGAAGGCCACGGAGAATATTGCTGGCCGCTGGCTTCCCATCGTGGAAGACACATAGCCGAAGACAAGCGGCCCTATAACCGCCGAGGACTTGCCCGCAAGCGAATAAACGCCGAAGTACTCCGATTCGTGCCCGGCCGGTATGACCTGGGCGAAGAAAGCCCTCGAGGCCGCCTGCACCGTACCTAGCCCCAGGCCCGCAGCCAGGGCGATGAACCAGAAATGCCACTTCACCGTGATGAAGAATGCCGTGACGCAGACAGTGGTCCAGAGCACCAGGGATAGTGAAACTACCTTCTTTGGCCCCCAGTAATCAACGGGCTTGGCCATCGCCAAGGCGCCGGTCAGGGCCGTGGCCTGGACCAGCAGGTAGAGGACTATGAGCTCCGTGGGCTGAAACCCGAGGGTGGTGGCGGCGAAGAGACTCGAGAACACTATGACGGTGCTTACTCCGTCAGCATAGAGCAGATAGGCGAGCAGGAACTTCCTGGCCTCGGTGTCTCTGTATATCATCTTCAGGGTCCTCCAGGTGAACCTCATTCCGTTTCGCGCCGCATCGCCGAGGGCCGCCCTCCTCGGCTCGCCGGGAAGGTTGAAGAAGGCCGGAAGAGAAAAGAGGATAAAAAATCCCGAGACCATGAGCCACGTGAGGGTGTAGTTGCCGGAGCCGACCAGGAATCTCGCAAGGAAGAGCGAAATCATCGAGCCCACGTAGCCCAGGGCGAAGCCCCAGGAGGACACCCGCCCCTGGTACTCCCTCGGCACTATCACCGGGAAAAAGGAATTGTAAAATACCACGCCGGCCTCGAGGCCTATATTGGCCACAACGATAAGAGCGAACCCCTCCAGGACCATCCCCTTCTCCAAAAAGGAAAACATGGCCACGGAAGAAACGCACAGCAGGGTGAAAAATACGAGGAACCTCTTTCTCGAGCCCGTATAGTCGGCTATTCCGCCAAGGACCGGAGAAAGGAGAGCCACCGTCACCATGCTCAGCGAAACAGCCCTGCCCCACCACAGATCGCCCAGGCCCGCATCGTTGCCCACAATGTAGGAGGCGAAGTACACGGGGAATATCACCGTAGAGATAACGGCCGAATAGCTGGAGTTGGCGAAATCGTAAAAGCACCAGCTTAGAACCTGCTTTCTGTCGAAGGGGGCCATGAGATATTCTAATACCTGCCCGTCACGAATGGGAAATAAATTTACCTCGCCCCGCCGTGCGCGGGGCGGCAGAGACATCGCCGATTAGCCCGACTTCAGACTGCATATTTATATTGTTGAAATCACAACGGCTCTGCTAACATACTGCTCAACCATGGAAGAACTGGGCGAACGCATAAGGGCTTGCGTGATGGTGGAACTGCTTGCCGCGGACATCTATGAAAAGATGGCGGAACTCTTCCCCGAGAAGCGCGCCTTCTTCATGCAGCTCAATACGGAGGAAAAGAACCATGCCGCCCTGCTTACTGCCGGGAAGGGGCTGCTTAGAAAAGAGGATATCCCGGATTTTGTGGCCCCGGATTCTCTCTCGGAGATAAAGGAGGCCATTGATTTCGCCAGGGGCATAAGGCTTCGGTTGGATAGCGAAGACTTACCGCTCGAGAGGGCCCTTGAACTGCTCATCGAGTTTGAGAATACCGCTGCGGAAAGCAACTTCCACGAGGTCTTCGATGACAAGTCCGAGTGGGAAATCATACAGAAGCTTGGCAGGCTGCGGGTCGAATCGGTCAATCATGCGGACAGGATAAGGTTATTGCTGCAAAAAGAATCATCGAGCCCGGAATAGGATTCTACATCAGCCGTTCCTCGCCCCCCCTTCGAACGGCGCGCCGTATCTCCTCCCTCAAACCTTCCGGCAGACCCTTTATGTCCACGTCCAGGAAGCCCCGCACTATCGCCGAGGTGGCCTCGTCGGAGCTTAGCCCCCGGGACATTAGATAGCGGATCTCCTCGTCGGCTATCTTGCCCACGGCGGCCTCGTGGGTGATGTCTATATCCCTTAACTTGCCCTCGAGCTCGGGAATTGCGTGGATTGTCCCCTTCTCCGACAGTATCAACCCCCTGCACTCGCGGTGCACCTTCACATCCGGCGCTTCTCCTA
>JARRNG010000016.1:0-5349 GCA_037385265.1 Nitrospirota bacterium | reverse complement strand
CGGCCCCTCAGGTAGACCCGCGCCCCCACGTCATGGCCTGTGCCCGGAGGAGCCACAAGCAGCGTATTGAACCTGGCCACCGAGTTTTCGCCCGTGCAATATGCGGTGGGGTAGGTCTGCAGTGTGCGGACCGGCTTCATGGAAACGTAGTTGCTTAGGAATACGCCGCCTTCATCAATCACCATCGCGCTCCGGGGCCTCACGGACATTTCCTCGGCCCAGCTGTGTATCATCGTAAAGGAAATGCTCGCGTTTCTTTTCACGTAGAACTCCGAGACGCCGACGTGAAGTCCGCTTCTAACCCTCTGGGCCGTGACGCAGCCGGTTATGACGTGCAGTTCCGCCCCCTCCTCGGCGATTATTATGTTGTGGACGTTCTGGGCAAGGCCCTCCTGGGTCATGTAGAGGCAGGCCTGCAGGGGCAGTTCCGCCCTGACCCCCGGCATGACCCTGATGAAATAACCGCTTGTCAGGTTGAGTTCCGCCTGGGCCGTGAACTTGTCCGTATCGGGCGCCAGGGCCTGCCAGAAATAATCCTCGAGCCAATCGTATTCCTTGAGGGCCCCTTCTATGCCCATCACCTCGACCCCCTCCTCCCTGCTTTTAGAGAAAAGAAGCGAATGATCAGCCAGGAAGAATGAGCCCGACCTTCTTGACTCCCCGGCGTCAAAGCCCACGCATAGGGTCTCCTCCTTGAACTTACTTGAGAGATTCCCCAGCTCGTCCAGGCTTTCGTAACTGGCCGGCTTGCCCCTGAATGCGGCGAGCTCTACGTCCGGCCCCACCGCGGAGGGCTTTCGCAGAGCTTCCCGCGCCCTGTTCTGAGCCTCTACCTTACGCACGACACGCACCCCCCGTAGCCCTTGTCCCTTATGTCGTCCAGGACGTCCCTGGGGTTGCCAGAACAATAGATGCGGCCCTCGAGCATGACGTAGGCCCTGTCGGCGTTTACATAATCGAGTATGTGGCCGGCGTGGGTTATGATAATGCCGGCCCTCGTCCTTCTTTCCCTCCGCTGGCCCTTTTCGAGGAGGGTGTTTATGGCATCGCCGACGGTTCGAATGCTCACAAGGTCCACGCCCGAGTCAGGCTCGTCCAGCATTACGAGGTCCGGCTCCTGGACCATCAGCTGAAGGAGCTCCGAACGCTTTATTTCCCCTCCGGAAAACCCCAGGTTCAGGTCCCTGTCGAGAAACCGGTCGAAATTAAGAAGGGCCGAGTACTCCAGCATGGCGTCCTCGTCTACTTCCCCCTTCTTCTTCATGCATTCGGTCAGGAGGTCGCGGAGCTTTACGCCCCTGACAGCCGGAGGGCGCTGGAAGGCCACGCCGATGCCGAGCCTTGCGCGCTCGTCAATGGTTAGTCCGGTTATGTCCCGTCCCCTGAACACGATGCTCCCGCTTACCACCCTGTATGCGGGATTGCCCATGACCGTCTCCAGAAGCGAGCTCTTGCCGGAACCGTTGGGGCCGAAAAGGACAACCGTCTCGCCCGTCTCCACGTTCATCTCCAGGTCGTGGAGTATCGCCCTTTCCGCAACGCTTACCGTAAGCCCTCTTATCTCAAGCATCGTCTCGGCCATAAATCTCGCCCCCGGGGTCTCCCTAAGCAAATCCTATCACAGAGGCGGGCGCGGTTTAAGCCCCCCCGAGAATTCGTTTATAATAATAAGCATGGAAGAGGAGCTAATTGCGATAGTCAACGACCGCGGCGAAGTACTCGGAGTAGCCCCGCGCTCCGAGGTCCACGGGAATCCCCAGCTCATGCACCGCGTCGTCCACGTCCTGGTATTTAACAGAAAGGGCCAGCTCCTCCTTCAGAAGCGCTCGATGGCTAAGGACGTAGCCCCTGGGCGCTGGGACACCTCCGTGGGCGGACACGTCGACCCCGGCGAGACGCTCGAGGAGGCCGCAAAGAGAGAACTCCTCGAAGAGCTTGGCGTCTTAACGGAGCCGGTGTCGCTTTACTCCTACACCCATTCGAACGAATACGAGACGGAGCTGGTCTACACTTACCATTGCGTTCACGAGGGTCCCTTCGAGTTCAACACCGAGGAGATCGACGCCGTGAAGTTCTGGTCGTTGGACGAGATAAGAGCCGCCATGGGGGGAGCCGTCCTGAGCGACAACTTCGAGCACGAGATATCCACATATCTCGCCAGCGATACGCTTTTCCTCTAAACCCCTTTCTTGTCGGGGCCGAAGATGTACTTGTGAATCTGGAGGTTCAGCCTGGCAGGCACCCTGTCCTCTATCATCCACGCGCAGAGGTCCTGGGGCTCGAGCCTTCCGAAGGCCGGCGAAAGAAGCACCGTGCACTTTGCGTCCAGGGCGTGCTTATGGATGAAGTTCCTCGCCCACTTGTAGTCCGCCCTGTCCACCAGGACGAACTTCACCTCATCGGTGGGCTTGAGGTACTCGATATTGGTGAAGTCCATCTCCTCGAACATGCCGCTTCCGGGGGTCTTGATGTCGAGGATGATGGTGGCCCTGGGGTCGATGTCCCGGATGGGCATGCTCCCGTTGGTCTCGACGAGGACCTTGTTCCCCTCGTTTATGAGCCTTTCTATGAGCCGGCGAGTTCCTTTCTGAAGGAGCGGCTCCCCGCCGGTAATCTCCACGAGGTTCACCCCTATGAGGGATATCTCGCTGATTATCTCGTCCTCGCTGAGCTCCACTCCGGGCTTCATG
The DNA here is from genome assembly GCA_037385265.1 of Nitrospirota bacterium. Lineage (GTDB taxonomy): Bacteria > Nitrospirota > Thermodesulfovibrionia > Thermodesulfovibrionales > JdFR-86 > JARRNG01. The sequence goes on along the minus strand of JARRNG010000016.1, from coordinate 2,659 downwards.
GCGTACGTCGTGTCGCAGTAGGTGCACGAGAGGTTGCAGCCGGAGAGCCTTATGAAAGTGCAGGGCATGCCCATGTATGAGGACTCGCCCTGGATGCTCGTGAATATCTCGCAGACCTTCATCTTCATATCAGAAATCCAACCTCGAACTCACGAGCCTGCCCTGCCCGTCCATTACCACGGTGGCGGTGAACCGCTCCGGAGGGGCGTATCCGTAGCTGAGGTCCCTCCATTTCACTATGCGTCTGCCGCCGCTTGCGTAGACCTCCGGATAAGGATATTTTGCAAAATAGATGAAATCCTTGACAACATCGGCCTTCTTCGAACGCTCCGCCGCGGCGTCATGTCCCTTGATGGGGTAGGTCTTGTGCACATAGACCGAGCGAGTGAGGAGGTCCGCAACGCCGGTCTTTATCTCCCCGTGTCCCCGCGCTATGAACCACCACCTCGTGAAACCGGTCGGCATGGGGACGACCTTCTCAATCACGTACTCGTCGAGGGAAGCCCTCAGGAACTCCTCGGTCCTGTCGTGGTAGTGGTGCCTGACCCCCAGGTACAGGACCAGGGTGGCCATTGTCGCCAGGGCCACCGCCCTTGCCCTTTCCCTTGCAAGCCACGTCACAAGCAGGCTCAGGACCAGCGCCCCCGTCAGATAGGGGTCCACAAGGAACGTCAGGTCCATCGAGTAGAGCCCCCAGTCGAGCGGGGCGAACAGCCTCGCGCCGTGATGGTTCGTGAGGTCCAGGGCTATGTGGAGCCCGTATCCAATAGTGGCCAGAAACCAGAAATATAGGAACCCTCCCTTGCTCTTCCGGAACAGAAACCCGATGGCCATGGGCACGACCAGGAGGGCCAGCACCCCATGGGTTATTCCCCTGTGGTAGCGAAGCATGGCCTCGGCGCCCAGGAGCCGGCTCAGGAAGTCCGCATCCGGCGCCAGCGAAGATATGACCAGAACGGCCAGCGACGCCCTTCCCCGGAAACCCAGGTTCCTTACGACCACCGCCGAGAGTGTATGTGTCAGAGGGTCCATATACGCTTTAAAATTAGCATATTATCAATAATATGTAAAGCAATACTTTACGATAACCTTAATTAATTTTTATCAGCTAATTGTTTGACCTGAGGCTAGCAACGACAAATCGAAACTCACTTGAGCGTCCTGAGAACCTCTTCCCAGCTCTCCACTTCCCGGGCCTCCTCGGAGGACTCGAAAGTGAAAAGCCTGTCGGTATAATCCTTTGCCGAGCCGGCCACCTCCGGGCTTCCTACCACGGCCCTTACGGCCAGGCCCTTCCCTGCGGCCTCGCCAAAGACCCTGCCGCCCTGCCAGCCGAGGAGCGGCCCAGGGGGAAACCCGCGCTCCTTGAGCCACGCCCTAACCGCCGCTTCCGGAAGCTCGGTATAAAGATAGACCAGGGGGAACATCTCCCCTATCCCCTTTAGCGCCTCCAGGGCGCCCTCGCGCGGCTCTCTCGAAAAGGGCGGATTAAAAAGTGCGCCCTGGACGTCTATGAATACCACGCCCTTCCCCCTTCTCACGGAAAGCAGATACCCGGAGCCGCCTTCCCCTCCAGAGGAGGCTGTCACCTCGTAAAGCCCTTCTCTTTTTGGAATGAACTGCCTGTAGGCCCATCCGTCCCCTCCGGAGAGGTTTTTCCCCAGCACGGTCCCGTCCACGCGGAACTCAACCAGCTCACCTCCCCTGGGGAGAAGCAGCCCCCTGGTTTGGGCGGCGAGGGTCGTTGCCTTGCCAGACACCGCAAGACCGTCACGCACGACAACCCCGGCCCCGGCACAAACAGGAAAAGCAAGAAGAAGCGCCAATATAATTGCGGATTTCCCTAATAGCCTGTGTATCAGTTTCGACGATGTCTGTTTGGCGTCGAGCATCCCGTCATTCCTGTTGATGCAGGGGCCAGGGATTAAAGGCTACAGACACCATTGCAAGGGCCGTCACTTGAGTATCAGCTTTCTGACATCGCCGACCCTGAGGGTGATATTGTTAGAGTCCAGGTACTCGAGATACGGAAGGGCGTACTTTCTGGTGGTGCTCAAAAGGTCGCGGAACTCCGCAACGGTCATTTCGGGCTTACTCGCGAAGTGCTGCTTCAAAAGCTCTATCAGCCTGTCGTAGGAAGCCCTGCTCAGGTAGAGCGAGTCGTTCACGCGTACGGCGGAGCCCTCCTTGGCCAGGAAACCCAATATGTCAGAGACCCTTTTTTCGTCGGTCTTGAGCTCGCCGGTGATGTCCTTCTTCTCAGGCGGCTGAAATCCCCTCTGTTCCAGGAGCTTGAGCACCCTGGACTTGTCCTCCTCAGAGATGGCGGCCTTGAAGGACTTGAGCCTCAGGAGGTCCTTCTCCACACTCACCTCGTCGAGGGAAGATATCATTCCGGCGAAGATCTTCGGCTCCATTCTCAGGGCGCCCCTCAGCTCCTCCTTGGGCATTCCATGCCTGAGCGGATTTTTCCTGTGGAACTCATCGAGCCTCTTCTTCAGCGCCTGCCTGAAGGCCTCGTGGGCCTCGGCGTGCACAAGCACATCGCCGTATCTCTTTATCCGGCCCTGCGAGAGCAGCTCATCGACGGCCCTCGAGATCTCCGGCACCTCTGCCTTGAGCCACCCCTCGACTTCGGCCACCGGCACGCCCCTCAGGG
>JARRNG010000015.1:0-20328 GCA_037385265.1 Nitrospirota bacterium | reverse complement strand
CCGCCACGGCCTCTATAACGGGGACCGTGCGCCGCATCTCTTCCTCCGGGGCTATCTGTTCCGCCCCGGGCCTCGTGGACTGCCCCCCCACGTCAATGATGTCGGCGCCCTCTTCCACCATGCGGCGGGCCCTTTCCACCGCCCTGGCCTTGTCGAAGTAGACGCCCCCGTCCGAGAAAGAATCAGGCGTGACGTTCAGTATCCCCATGATATGGGTCTTTCGGGAAAAATCCAGGCAATAGCCCCGCCAGGCGAGCCTCATGGTCAGCTGGCGGGGGTTTCTTCCGGCAACGGCTCGTCGTGCTTGCGAGGCTCGAACTGGGCGAGCATGTCATCGATCTCCTGGGCGGTCATGGTCTCCTTTTGCAGAAGCATCTTTGCGAAGTTGTCGAGGAGATCATAGTTCTCGGCCAGGACCTTCTTGGCCGCTTCGTATGCGTCGGTGACTATCCTGTGGACCTCATCGTCTATGGCCTCTGCGGTCTTCTCGCTGTAGTCCTTGTGCTTGGCTATCTCCCTGCCGAGGAATATCTGCTCGTCCTTCTTGCCAAAAGTCAGGGGGCCGAGCTTCTCGCTCATTCCCCACTCGGTGACCATGCGCCTGGCGATCTCCGTGGCCCGCTCCAGGTCATTTCCCGCGCCCGTCGTCATGTGCTTGAGGGCAATCTCTTCGGCGGCCCTGCCGCCCAGGAGCACCGTCAGGGTCTTGTCCAGGTACTCCTTGCTGTGCGTGTAGCGCTCGTCCACGGGGAGCTGCTGGGTGGCTCCCAGCGCCCTCCCCCTAGGTATGATGGTCACCTTGTGGATGGGGTCGGTGCCCGGCGTGAGCTTGGCCACAAGGGCATGGCCCGCCTCGTGGTAGGCGGTGTTCATCTTCTCCTCTTCGTTCAGCACCAGGCTCCTCCTGGCCACGCCCATGAGCACCTTGTCCTTGGCCTCCTCGAAGTCCTCCATGTCCACGCTGGTCTTGGACTTCCTCGCGGCCAGCAGGGCGGCCTCGTTGACGAGGTTCGCCAGGTCGGCCCCTGAAAAGCCGGGGGTCCCCCGCGCTATGGTGGCGAGGTTCACGTCGGGCGCAAGGGGGGTGTTCTTGATATGCACCCTGAGTATCTGCTCCCTCCCCTTCACGTCGGGGGTCGGAACCACTATCTGGCGGTCGAACCGGCCGGGCCTCAGAAGGGCTGGGTCCAGGACGTCCGGCCTGTTGGAGGCCGCGATTATGATGACCCCCTCCTTGCCCTCGAAGCCGTCCATCTCCACGAGGAGCTGGTTGAGGGTCTGCTCCCGCTCGTCGTGGCCGCCGCCCAGGCCTGCGCCCCTGTGGCGGCCCACGGCGTCAATCTCGTCGATGAAGACGATGCAGGGGGCCGTCTTCTTAGCCTGCTCGAAGAGGTCCCTGACCCTCGAGGCGCCCACGCCCACGAACATCTCCACGAAGTCCGAGCCCGAAATGCTGAAGAAGGGCACGCCGGCCTCGCCGGCGATGGCCCTCGCCAGCAGGGTCTTCCCCGTGCCCGGAGCGCCCACGAGGAGCACCCCCTTGGGGATCCTGCCTCCGAGGGAGGTGAACTTCTTTGGGTCCTTGAGAAACTCTATGATCTCCTCGACCTCCTCCTTGGCCTCGTCCACCCCGGCCACGTCGGCGAAGGTCACGCGCACCTGCTTTTCGGTGATGAGGCGCGCCCTGGACTTCCCGAAAGTCATGGCCTTCGTGCCCCCGGCCTGCATCTGGCGCATGAAGAATATCCAGATCAGGGCCAGGAAGATTATCGGCCCCCACGAAAGCAGGAACCTCATGTACCATGCCGGCTGGTCAGGCGGCTGCGCCGTTATCTCCACGCCCTTTTCCCTCAGAAGCGATACGAGGTCGGGATAGTCAGCGGCATAGGTCCTGAACTTCTTGCCGTCGGCGAAGCGCCCGGTGATGTCGCGCTCCTTTATGACGACCTCTTCAACTTCTCCCGCCTCGACCTTCGAGATGAACTGTGAAAACGTAATTTCGTTTTCCACCTTCTTCGGCGAGCTGAGGAGGTTGATGAGGAGGATCATCATCATCGCTATCAGCAGCCATATGAAAAGGCCCCGGAACATTCCCATGTTTCTAGCGTCTTTCTTCATACATAATTATTTTAGCATACACCAGGCAGTTCCAACCTCTGCGCTTCGATGAGCTTCGCTATGCCGCCCTCGGCGAGATTCAGGAGCTCCTCGAGGGTGGCCCGCGGGAAGGCCCGAGTCTCCGCGGTGCCCTGCACTTCCACGAACCCTCCGCTTCCGGTCATGACCACGTTCATGTCGACCTCGGCCTCGAAATCCTCCTGGTAGCACAGGTCCAGCATTGGCCTTCCGTCCACTATGCCCACACTGACCGCGGCCACACAGTCGACGAGGGGCGTCTTCTCTATCATCCCGCACTCGAAGGCGTGCCTGAGGGAGTCCGCCAGGCAGACGAACCCGCCGGTGATGGCCGCCGTCCTCGTGCCCCCGTCGGCCTGGATGACGTCGCAGTCTATCCAGATGGTCCTTTCTCCCAGGGCGCTCATGTCCACGACGGACCGGAGGGACCGCCCTATGAGCCTCTGTATCTCGTGGGTCCTCCCGCCTACCCTTCCCAGGGTCGACTCCCGGGCGGACCGAGTGTGCGTGGCCCTCGGAAGCATAGCGTACTCGGCCGTGATCCAGCCCCTTCCGCTGTCCTTCAGGAAGTGGGGGACCTTGTCCTCTATGGAGGCCGTGCATATGACCCTCGTGCCGCCCACCTCGATGAGGGCCGAGCCCTCGGCGTGGCTTACTATGTTCCTCGTGATCTTTAGGGGCCTGAGCTCGTCAGGGGCCCTTCCGTCAACCCTCATCCCTTATCACCTCCAGTTGAACTTTCTTTATCTCGCCGATGCTCCGGCCGAGGAACCGCCCGCCCACATCCCTGAAGCCCTCGGGGCTGTCGGTAACGCAATACTCCCTCACCGCTTCCCCGGGGCCGGTGTTTTCGAGGCCCGCCTCGGCGAGCCTCGCCTTTACCTCCCTTGCGGTCTCCGATGCCGAGTCTACGAGCCTGACCCCCTCCCCCATGAAATCGGATATCACTGGCTTGAGGAGGGGGTAATGCGTACAGCCGAGAACCAGGGTGTCTATGCCCGAGGCCTTCAGCTCCGCCAGGTACCGTCCGGCGGCAAGCTCCGGCACCGGCCCCTCGAGCCATCCCTCCTCCACCAGGGGCACGAAAAGGGGACAGGCCCTCCCAATCACCTCGATGGCGGGGTCTATGTCGCCAATCGCCTTCACGTACGAGCTGCTCCTTATGGTCGCCAGCGTCCCTATGACCCCCACCTTCTTGCTCGCGGTGCTCCGGGCCGACGCCGTCGCCCCGGGCTTGAGCACCCCCACCACAGGCACAGGGATGCCGAGGCTCAACTCCTCCAGGCCCACGGCAGAGACCGTGTTGCACGCCACGACCAGGAACTTTATGCCCCGGGAAAGCAGAAACCTCACCCCCTCGAGGGCGTACCTCCTGACCGTTTCGGGAGACCTGATGCCGTTGGGCACCCGCGCTGTGTCTCCCAAATAGATAATCGATTCGCGGGGCATGAGCTCGATAAGCTCCCTCACCACGGTGAGCCCGCCGATGCCTGAGTCGAAAACCCCTATGGGAGCCGAGCGGTTCATTCCCGCATAATCGTCTGCGAAACGATGCTCCCCAAGGGTTTTAAGAGAGAAATGTGCCCTCCAAGGGTCTCCACCTCGGCCCCCTCGATGAGCACCTTAACGTCCGCGACGCCGTAGACGTTGACGAGGACGCTTTCGTAGAGCGCCCTGAGGAGAAGGAATTCCGTAAGGGCGTCCACCTCCAGGTTCCGCCTGAAGGAGTCGGAGAGGTCGATGTAAAGGACGCCGTCCTCGCCGTCGTACAGGTCCAGAAGCGCGGCGTCTTCGGGAATGGGAGACTCCGCCTTCCCGCTCGGCCCCTTAAGGAATTCCTCCACGGCTGCCCGGGCCGATTCCAGCCTCGAAAGCGCCCTGGGCACCTGCCTCTCCTCGTACTGGAGCCTCCCTTCCTCCGGGAAATAGACCTTAATCGTAGCCGTTTCGGCCTGGGGGCCAGAGGAGCCCGCCGGGACCTTTCCGCCCGGGCCGGAACGGGTGGAGAGAAGGTATCCTCCCACTATCGCCCCAACAAGGAGCGCCACGGAAATTCCGCCGATGAGCAATCTCTTGGAAAACTTATCTTTTTCGGGCACGCTATCGTTGTTCATAGACCTGAATCCCGGCGCCAAGCACATTGGCCAGCCGCTTTATGAAGTCCTCGTTGTACACGACCCCTTTAGAGGGGACCTCCACAAGCACGGCCGGCGCGCCGGTGGCGCTGAGCAGGGGCAGTGGCAGTTCTCCGTAGAATACGTTCACGCCAAACTCCCCGCCCAAAACCTCTCCGAGGGCGTTGGCGAGCTTTCTGCTCTCATAGATGTACCGCCTCTGCCTGGAGTCGAGCTGATAGTACTCCTGAAGTGACAGTTCCGGCTCCATCTCCTTGTACCAGGCCACGTAAATGACCGCGTTTTCGGAGTCCGAGAGGTGGAGGCTCAAAAGCACGTCAGGGTCCGCGGAATCGACAGCGGACCTTCTGGCGGAGATCGACATGTAGCGGTCCACCTCCCTGGTCAGATGGACCTCCCGCCCCTCGGCGCCCAGGGCGCTCCTGAGCCTCTTGGCAAGGGAAAGGGATATGTCCTTTTCCCTGCGGTCCCCGGCCTTCAGCCCGAGCTCGAAGCCCCCGTGGCCCGGGTCCAGAACCACACTCTCAAGTCTTCTGGCGCAGACCGTGGAGGGTAAGGAGAATAATATAACAAGCGCTATAAGGGCGGAAATTTTGCTCATTCATAACATTTTCCACATAAATAAGCAGATTTGCAACCTTGGAAGCCTTTACTTTTTGGCAATTTCATGCTAAATATTGGATTATTAAGGAACCTGCTCTTGACAACGGCAAGGTGCTCATATATATTAGGGCAACTAATTGGCCCATAAGGATGGCTAATCATCAATTTTTAAGGATTCCGCATAAAGGGGTGGGTCAAGACCACAAGACAATTTGTATGAACGCTTTGTAAGATTCTGCAAGACTACTGACCGGAGGTGAGTTATGGGTCAAAAAGGAAGTGACGAGTACGGTGAGATTTACCGTGCTCTCACGAAGCGGGGAGTAAGCCGAAGGGACTTCATGAAGTTCTGCTCGGCTACTGCCGCTGTTCTGGGGCTTCCTTTCGGATATTCGGCCAAGATTGCCGAAGCCCTGGAGAAGGCGCAGAAACCCGTGCTCGTATGGCTTGAGTTTCAGGATTGCGCCGGGGACACCGAACAGCTCCTGCGGGCCACGAAGCCAACGGTTGCCGAACTGGTGCTGGATGTCCTGTCCGTGGACTACCACGAGACCATCATGGCCCCGGCGGGACAGCAGGCAGAGAAATCTCTGAAGGACGCCGTTCAGAACAACAAGGGCAAATACCTTGCCGTGGTGGAGGGCTCCATACCCACCGCGGAGGGTGGCATATACTGCACTGTGGCCGGCAGGACCGCTCTGGACATCACTCAGGAGGTCTGCGGAAACGCATTGGCCACCATAGCCGTGGGGACGTGCGCCACCCATGGCGGATGGCCGGCGGCCCAGCCCAATCCCACGGGAGCGAAAGGCGTAAAGGCAGTGATGCCAAACGCCACCGTGATAAACATTCCCGGGTGCCCCATGAACTCCGAGAACCTTACTGCCACGGTGGTGCATTTCCTGACCTTCGGCACCCTGCCGCCAACCGACGGACTTCAGAGGCCGCTCTTCGCCTACGGCAAGCGCATCCACGACAACTGCGAGCGCCGCGCCCATTTCGACGCCGGGCAGTTCGTAAAGGCATGGGGAGACTACGGCCACAGGCAGGGCTGGTGCCTCTACGAGATGGGGTGCAAGGGCCCGGAAACCTACCATAACTGCCCCATCATCAGGTGGAACGACGGCACCAACTGGCCGGTGGGTTCGGGCCACGGGTGCATCGGGTGCGCGGAGCCCAACTTCTGGGACGCCATGACTCCGTTCTACAGGAGGCTCCCGAAGGTGCCGGGCTTCGGCATCGAAAGCACCGCCGACAAGATAGGCGTGGGCCTGGCGGCAGCCACGGCCGCGGGCCTGGTGGCCCACGGGGTGGTCAGGGCGGTAAGGGGTAAAAAATCAGACGAGTCGGAGGAATAAATGGCAAAGATAGTTGTCGATCCAGTAACCAGAATCGAGGGACATCTTAGGCTCGAGGCCCAGGTGGAGGGCGGCAAGGTCGTGGACGCCTGGGCGTCGAGCACGATGTTCAGGGGGATGGAGATAATCCTCAAGGGGCGCGACCCCCGGGATGCCTGGGCGTTTGCCCAACGAATATGAGGCGTCTGAACGACGGTTCACGCCACCAGCTCCGTGAGAGCTGTAGAAAGCGCCCTTAACATAACGATACCGGATAACGCGAGAATTATCAGAAACATCATAACGGCGATCCAGTACGTCCAGGACCATGTCATCCACTTCTACCACCTCCACGCCCTGGACTGGGTGGACATCGTCTCGGCCCTAAAGGCCGACCCCAAGAAGACCGCCGCCCTGGCCCAGTCGATCTCCGACTGGCCCAAGTCCAGCGATGTCTACTTCAAAGGCGTGGCGGCCAAGCTCAAGGAGTTCGTCGAGAGGGGCCAGCTCGGGCCCTTCGCCAACGGCTACTGGGGGCACCCGGCCTACAAGCTCCCGCCCGAGGCCAACCTCATGGCCGTGGCCCACTACCTGGAGGCCCTGGACTGGCAGAAGGACGTGATCAGGATACACGCCATCCTGGGCAGCAAGAACCCCCACGCCCAGACCTACATAGTGGGAGGCATGGCGGCTCCCGTGGACCCCAACAGCCAGAACGCCCTTAACGTCGGCAGCATTGCCTTCATGCAGGAGCTGGCCAAGAAGGCCAAGGTCTTCGTCGAGAAGGTCTACATTCCGGACCTGCTGGCGGTGGCAAAGTTCTACAAGAACTGGGCCGGCTACGGCGGGGGGGTCGGAAACTTCCTGGCCTGCGGGGAATTCCCCAACGACGGGATTCCCAATACAGACAACTTCTGGCTGCCCAGCGGCGTCATCGTCGGCAAGGACCTCTCGAAAGTAATGCCCCTGGACCAGGAGAAGGTCAACGAGTACGTGACACATTCCTGGTACACCTACGGCGGGGGCGACGGAAAGGGAGTTCACCCCTTCGACGGCGAGACCAACCCGAAGTACACCGGACCGAAGCCTCCCTACGAGCACCTCGACACCGACGGCAAGTACTCCTGGCTGAAGGCCCCGCGTTACGAGGACCAGGCCATGGAGGTGGGGCCGCTGGCGAGGATGCTCGTCGCCTACGCCAAGGGGCACCCCGAGGTGAAGGGGGCCGTCGACTTCGTACTCAAGGACCTTGAAGTCGGACCGGCGGTCCTTTTCTCCACGCTCGGAAGGACCGCGGCAAGGGGCGTCGAGACCCTCGTGGTGGCCCAGAAGCTTCCCTCGATGATCATGGAGCTGGCTGCCAACATGAAGAAGGGCGACCTCAGGATAGCCGACACCTCCAAGTGGGAGCCCTCCAGCTGGCCCAGCGAGGCCAAGGGCTACGGATGGCACGAGGCCCCCAGGGGCGCCCTTTGCCACTGGATAAGGATCAAGGACCAGAAGATAGCGAACTACCAGTGCGTGGTCCCGAGCACCTGGAACGGCTCGCCAAGGGACGCCAAGGGACAGAGGGGGCCTTATGAGTCCGCCCTCATCGGCACCCCCGTGGCAAAAGCCGAGCAGCCAGTAGAGATACTCCGGACGGTTCATTCCTTCGACCCGTGCATGGCCTGCGCCGTCCACGTGCTTGACGCCGAGGGCAAACCGGTAACCAAGATAAAGGTGGTATAAAGGAGGTTGCCGTGAAGACGAGAACAAGGACATATGTTTGGGAATTCCCGGTGAGGCTCTCTCACTGGCTGAACTTCCTGTGCATCTTGGCGTTCGCGGTAACCGGCCTCTACATAGGCAACCCCTATTCCGGGGCGCAAAGCGCTGACCAGTACATCATGGGCTGGATGAGGTTCGTCCACTTCACGGCCGGATACATCTTCCTGGCGAGCTTCGTGGTGAGGCTCTACTGGCTTTTCGCCGGCAACCGCTACGCAAGCGTCAGGGTGCTCTTCCCTTTCCTGACGTCGCAGGGTCGCAAAAACATGTCCGACGCACCCAAGTTCTACTCATTCATGAGCCGGAAGCCGCCATTTGCCGTGGGGCATACCGCCTTTGCTGGGGCCATTTACTTGCTGTTGTTCCTGATATTCGCGTTTGAGATTGTCTCCGGCTTCGCTCTCTACAGCCTGCAGCAGCCGGGGGTCTGGTCCGCAAAGATAGGGACCTGGCTCCTAACCTTGATGAGCGCCCAAACCATCAGGCTCTACCACCATTTGGCGATGTACGTCATCTTCGCCTTCGTGCTGATTCATCTCTACATCGCCTGGTGGCTTGACACAGTGGAGCGCAACGGGCTCATGGGCAGCATCTTCGGAGGCTACAAGTTCGTAACGGGCAAGGAGTGGGAATAAGCACCGCGGTATTCGGCATAGGGAACCTCCTCCTCAGCGACGAGGGGGCGGGCATACACGCGATAAGGGCCCTTCGGGAGAGGTACATCCTCCCTGAAGGGCTCGATGTCGTCGACGGCGGAACGATGGGTCTGGACCTGCTGCCCTACGTGGAAGGCACGGAGAGGCTGCTCATCGTGGACGCCGTGGACCTGGGCGCGGAGCCCGGGACTGTGGAGGTCATCGAGGGCGAGAGGGTCAGGAGGTTTCTCGACACCAAGTTCTCGGTTCACCAGATCGGCCTCCCCGACATGCTCTTTGCCGCCGAACTCAAGGGCATCCTGCCGCGGGAGCTCTGCATTGTGGGAATCCAGCCGGCCGAGATAGAGACGGGCCTCGACATGTCGGAGGCCGTAGCTAAGAACTTCGAAACCCTGCTCGGCGCCGTGGTGGGGAGGCTCTCCCGGTGGGGAATTCGGCTCCAGGAGTCGGCCAATGTGCCTGGCGATACCCTCTGAGATAGTCCGCATAAGCGACCTGCAGGCCACCGTGGACGTCCAGGGGGCCCGACGCGACATAAGCCTCATGCTCATGCCGGAGGCGGTCAGCGTTGGCGACTACGTGCTCGTGCACGCGGGGTTCGCCATCCAGAAGGTCTCAAGGGAAGCAGCCGAGGAGGCCCACCGCCTGCTCAGGGAGATGGCCGAAAAGCTCCAGGAGGCCGAGGAGCGGGGGGAGGACGTCTTTTACTGAACAGCGCCCCGGCCGTCATCACCGAAAAATCGCCCTCTTACGCCGCCTTAATAACTTGTATTATTTAATATCTTTTAATATACTGGACTAATGATTGGCGTAGTGCTCTCGGGTGGCCGGAACACGAGATTTCCGTACCTTAAGGGCTTCATAGAGGCGGGGGGCACCACGCTTATCGAGCGTAACATAGAGCTCCTGAGGGCTGCCGTCGGGGAGGTGGTCATAAGCTCCAATGAGCCCCAGCACTATTTCCGGTTCGGAGTCCCCATCATCGGAGACACGGTTGAGCCCGGGGGGCCCCTTGCGGGCATATACTCGGTCCTGCGCTGCACGGGGGCCGGGGCGGTCCTGGCCGTGGCCTGCGATATGCCCTTTGTCCAGCCGGAGTTTTTAAGGTATATTACGAGTGACGATGGATCCAGTGTGATTGTGGCAAGGTTCGAGGGCAGGCCCCAGCCCCTGCCCGGAATCTATGCCGCCTCGGCACTGGGCATGATGAGGGAGGTGCTCGAAAGGGGCTCGAGGTCGCTTCGCGAGCTTATCGAGAAGGCCGATGCGGTGTGCCTCGACGAAGGCGAGGTAAGGAAAGTCGATCCCGGGGGAAAGAGCTTCATTAACATAAACACAGTCGAAGACCTCGTGAAGGTCATGGAATAAGCGTAAGGAGGAAACTATGTTTGGGTTTGGCACCCAGGAGCTGATAATCATATTCCTGATAGTCCTGGTGCTCTTCGGGGCTTCCAGGCTTCCCGAGATCGGTGGCGGAATCGGAAAGGCAATCAGGAATTTCAAGAAGTCCGTCTCCGAGCCGGACGAGATAGACGTCACGCCCAAGAAGCCCGTCGAGGGCGAGGGGAAGAAGAAGGAAGAAAAAGAAGAGAACAAGAGTGCGTAGGGGAATAACGGCGGAGATAGACCTTGACGCCGCTCTTAATAACCTTGACGCCGTAAGGAAGGCCGTTAAGGGCCTGCCCGTGATAGCGGTGGTCAAGGCCGATGCATACGGACACGGAGCGGCGGAACTGGCGCGCCTGTACGAGGACGCCGAGGTCCACGCCCTTGCCGTGGCCTTCGTTTCCGAGGCCGAGGAGCTGAGGGCGTCGGGCATAAAGGCCCCCATGCTCGTTCTCTTCGACAACACCGAGCCCGACAAATACATAGAGCTCGGCCTCACGCCCGTTATCCACGACCTAAAGGCCGCCCGGGCCTTTTCGCAGGTGGCGGAAAAATCAGGCCGCCCCCTGGACGTCCACCTGAAGGTAGATACCGGCATGGGGCGGGTCGGCCTGACCAACGAAAGGGACTTCGTCGAGGTCTTGAACATTAAGGGGCTAAACGTCATCGGCCTCATGAGCCATTTTTCCGATGCCGACCTGACCGACGCAGATTTTATCGATGTCCAGCTCGGGCGGTTCAAGGAGTTTAAGGCCCTGTCGCGCAAGAAGAAACTGAGCCCCCTTTGCCACATGGCCAACAGCGCGGCCTCCCTGGCCTACCCTGAGGCGCACATGGACGCCGTGCGGCCCGGCCTGGCGCTCTACGGAGTGAGCCCCTTCGAGGAAGGAGGGCCCTTTTCCACGTCGCTGAGGCCGATCATGACGGCCAAGGCCCGCATCGTGACCATCAGGAAGCTGGCTGCCGGGCAGCCGGTGAGCTACGGCAGAACGTTCATCACCGCTCGCCCCACCCTTGCGGCGGTGATCGCCGCGGGCTACGCCGACGGCCTAGGCAGAATGCTCTCCAACAACGCCGACGTCCTGATAAAGGGCAAGAGGGCTCCGGTAATGGGAAGGGTCTGCATGGACATCGTGATGGCGGACGTCACCGAAGCGGGGAACGTCTCCGAGGAAGACGAGGCCGTTCTGCTGGGCCGCGGCGGAGACGAGGAAATAACCGCCTGGGAGCTCGCGGGAAGGGCTTCCACGTTCCCTAACGAAATACTCCTGTACCTCGGCAGGAACGCCCGGAGGGTATACAGCCGCATACCCCTTCCGGGAGAGCACCAGGTATAGGCCGATGACCTACGGTTTTGTAGAGTTCTTAGGCAAATCCATAATCCAGTTCACCCAGGAAGCCGGCAAGGTGCTGGTGCTTCTTTACGACGCCTTGAGGCTCGCCTTGCGGCCACCCTACGACCTGAGAAATGTCTTCAAGCAGATGCTCGAGGTGGGCGTCATGTCGGTCCCGGTGGTGCTCATAACTGCGATATTCACCGGCATGGTCCTGGCCCTTCAGACCTATACGGGGTTCAGGAGGTTCGGGGCAGAGAGTCTCGTGGGCTCGGTGGTCGCCCTTTCCATGACCAGGGAGATGGGTCCCGTGCTCACGGGCCTAATAGTGGCCGGAAGGGCGGGCGCCGCCATGGCCGCAGAGCTCGGCACGATGAGGGTGACCGAGCAGATAGACGCCCTGGAAACCCTGGCGACGAATCCCGTCAAGTACCTCGTGGTGCCCCGATTCTTCGCAGGCCTCCTGATGCTTCCGGCCCTGACGATAGTGTCGGACATTGTGGGCATTCTTGGGGGATACCTCATAACCGTGGGCCATTTCAAGGCGAGCTCCGCCGAGTACTGGCGGAGAACCTGGGACTTCCTCGAGCACCAGGACATATATAACGGCCTTGTCAAGGCCTGTTTCTTCGGCGCGGCGATTGCGCTGATATGCTGCTACAAGGGGTTTTACACCCAGGGAGGTGCCGAGGGAGTGGGCAAAGGTACGACCGGCGCGGTGGTCCTTTCTTTCATGGCCATACTGATATCGGACTACTTTCTCTCGGCGTGGTTGTTCAAATGATTGAAATAATCGACCTGCATAAGAGGTTCGGAGGCAACCCGGTCCTGAGGGGCGTAGACCTCAAGGTCGAAAAGGGCGAGAGCGTCACGGTCATCGGAGGAAGCGGCTCCGGCAAGAGCGTGCTGATGAAGCACATAATCGGCGTCCTCAGACCCGATAGTGGCAAGGTCTTGATTAATGGCACGGACCTGGCTAAACTCGACGAGAGCGGGCTTTACACCATCAGGAAGAAGTTCGGGATGCTCTTCCAGTCCGCGGCCCTTTTCGACTCCTTGAGCGTGTGGGAAAACGTGGGCTTTGCCCTCCTCAGGGCCGGGCACCCTGACAAGGAAGTCCGTGAGCTGGCCTCCGAGAAGCTCAAACTCGTCGGCATGGTAGGGGTCGAGAACCTGATGCCTTCCGAGCTATCGGGCGGGATGAAAAAGAGGGTCGGCCTGGCCAGGGCCATAGCCCACAACCCGGAGATACTGCTCTACGACGAGCCCACCACCGGCCTCGACCCCATTATGGCGGACGCCATCAACGACCTGATCGTCAGCATGAGGGAGAAACTTAACGTAACTTCTGTTACAATTACTCACGACATGCACAGCGCTTACAAGATATCCGACAGGATAGCGATGCTCTACGAAGGCAAGATAATAGAAACCGGCACGCCCGATGAAATCCGGGCCACCACGAACCCGATAGTGCGCCAATTCATAACTGGGAGCGCCACGGGCCCCATTAGGATCCAGGGGGTTACGCAATGACTGCCCGGAAGACGGAGCTTATCGTCGGGATTTTTGCGATAGTCGCCTTCGCCCTTCTCACGTACATGACGTTCCAGGTCGGGGAGTTCAGGTTCGGCGAAAAAGAGGGCTACACTGTCTATGCCTACTTCGTCGACAGCGCCGGACTCTACGAAAAGTCGAAGATCAAGGTTGCGGGAGTCGACGCTGGCACCCTCGAGAACATCGCCCTGGTAAACGGAGTGGCCAAGCTGACGCTCAGGATGAACCCGGATGTCAAGCTACATTCCGATGCGACGGCGAGCATAAGAACCACCGGCCTTCTCGGGGACAAATACCTGGAAGTTTCGGTGGGCTCCGAGCCCCCCCTCCTCAAGGACGGCGACACCATACAGAACGTCGAGGAATTCGTGGACATAGACAGGATGTTCAAGAACCTGGGCGAGCTTTCGGACAACGTCAATCAGCTGCTGGGGAGCCTGAACGAGCCAGAAATGCGCGAATCACTGAGGGAAACGATAACGAACATGAGGGAAATCACGTCCTCGCTGAAGGTCGTCATAGCGGACAACGAGGACAGGCTCAACACCATGATCGCGCGGATGGACTCCTTCACGAAATCTCTCGACGAACTAGTCGCCACGAACCGGGGGCCTCTCAGCAACACGATCTCGAACCTCGAGGAGTTCAGCGGAAAGCTGAGGACCGAGGGCCCAGGCCTTATGGCTGGCATAAGCAACACAGTCGAAGAGCTTAGGGCCGTCATAGAGGAAAACAGAAGCGGCGTGAAGACCCTCGTAAACAAGACATCCTCGACAATGGATTCCATAAACGTCATAGCCCGGAAAGTGGAAAGCGGCGAGGGCACTATCGGCAAGCTAGTAAACGACGACCGGCTCTACACCGCCCTTACGAATGCCGTCGGCGGCCTCAGCAACACGGTCTCCGCCATCGAAAGATTCAGGACCTTCGTTACCTTCCGGGGCAGCTACCTCCAGGGGGTCGGCGAGGGGAAGGGAGAGTTCTATGTCACCCTGAGGCCCAGGAAGGATAAATACTACATCCTGGGCGTCGTCAGCGACCCAGTAGGGCAGGTGGATGTGACGGAGACCTTCACGGACGGAGTGCATGTCCGGCAGGAGAAGGTCGAAAAGAACCTGGAGTTCACGGCTCAGTTTGCCAAGAGATTCAATAACACAGCCCTGAGGATAGGGCTGATCGAGAGCTCCTTCGGGTTCGGCGCGGACCATTTCATGCTTGACGACAAATTGAGGCTCTACGTAGATGCCTGGGATTTCGAGGAGGACGAATACCTGGCCGACAGCCCCCACGTGAACATCGGGGCGGACTATTTCCTGTTCAAAAACGTCTTCGTCTCCGGGGGCCTGGATAATATCCTGAATTCCAACAGGTTTGGGGTCTTCCTGGGAGGGGGAGTAACGTTCGAGGACAGGGACCTGAAATACCTCCTGGGGTCGGTTCCGAACGTCCCATAGAGCAATTTTTATATAAAATTGCGCCCGATTTGCTTATTGACGAAAGCCTTACGTCCACTTAAGATATAGTATAAACGGAGGATAGGAGGAAATTTGACGGTGTCGCAGTTAGGGCGGATATTGCTCGACCTCGGTTATGTCACGGAAGACGATCTCCAAGATGCCCTCGCTATTCAGCGTGCCTCGGGGGGCCGCAGGAGGATCGGGGAAATCCTCGTCGAGATGTCCGTTAAGGAGGAGGAGCTTCTTGAGGGCCTCTCCAAGAGCATGGGCGTTCCCGTCGCATCGGAGGAGCAGTTCCCCGAGGCCATGCCCGTCGAAAACGTTTCCTTTGACTTTCTGAGGGAAAACATGATACTCCCCCTCAAGCTCAAGGACGGGGTTCTGGAGGTCGCAATCGCCTACCTCACGAGCTCTTCAGCAATGGAGAATATGCGTTCCTCCTTCGATTATCGCCTAAGGCCTTTTCTCGCCAGCGGGAAACTGATACTCTCACACGTCGAAAGGCTCAGGCAATCCAAGGACGCCGTGATGCAAAGGCTTCTCGCCGATGTCACGGAGGAGGAGACCGTCCAGGAAGTGGGCGACCTGAGCGCCCTCAGGGACCTGGCTCAGGAGCAGGGCATAATAAGACTCGTAAACCTCATCATCGAGAACGCCGTTAAGGAAAGGACCAGCGACATCCACGTGGAGCCCGAGGAAATGGACGTCAGGGTCCGTTACAGGATTGACGGCATACTTTACGACAAGGAGATGCTTCCTCTCAAGACTCAGGCTGCCCTGTCGTCCCGCATCAAACTGCTTTCGCAGATGAACATCGCCGAGAGAAGGCTGCCTCAAGACGGACGTATCAAAGGCCGATATGGAGGGAAGGACATTGACATAAGGGTCTCTACCCTGCCCACAGTCTACGGGGAAAGCATCGTCATGAGGCTCCTGGACAGGGAGACCTCCTTTATCGGCCTCGAGGAACTCGGCTTCGACAGGCTGCTTCTCGACAAATATGACAACCTCATAAAGAATCCTTACGGGATGCTCCTCATCACGGGTCCGACCGGAAGCGGCAAGACCACGACGCTGTATGCATCACTGGCCAAGATTAACCACCCGGACAGGAAGCTGATAACCATCGAGGAGCCCGTGGAGTACTTGCTCAAGGGGATTAATCAAATACAGGTCAGGCCAAAGATAGGCCTGACCTTCGCCTCGGGCCTCAGGCACATCGTCCGCCAGGACCCGGACGTGGTAATGGTCGGGGAGATCAGGGACCTGGAGACGGCCAATATCAGCATTCACGCCGCCTTGACGGGCCACCTGCTCTTCAGCACTCTTCACACCAACGACGCCCCCAGCGCCCTGACGAGGCTCTCGGACATGGGCGTCGAGAACTATCTCATCGCCTCCACTCTCATTGGCATCATGGCCCAGAGGCTCGTCAGGAGAATATGCCACGAATGCAAAGAGCCCGTACCCGCGCCCGCCGAAATGCTGGAAACCCTGGGTCCTGACGTGAAGACGATTTCGCGGGGCGCTGGCTGCCCGGCCTGCATGAACACCGGGTACAAAGGCCGGATAGCGATATTCGAGCTCCTCGAGATAAACGACGACGTCAGGGACCTGATAGTCGATAAGTCCTCTGCCCGGGAAATAAAGGAAAAGGCCGTATCCTTAGGGATGCGCACCCTTTACCAGGACGGCATAGAGAAGGTCAAAAGAGGCATAACCACTCTCGAAGAGGTCTTGAGGGTCACCCAGGTGCAGATGTGAGAGCCTCCGAGAAAGGCATAGCGCTTGTCATGACCCTTTGGGTGGTGGTCCTCCTGACCATCGTGGCCCTCAGTTTTTCGCTCTCCACCCGTCGTGGAAGCGCCAGCACCAGGAACCTCAAGGAAGACACTCAGGCGTATTACGCCGCCCTGGCGGCGTACGAGGAGGTCCTCTCGTACCTCGCCACCGATCCGGACCCCACCACGGATTTCCTGGACGAGGAAGGAAACCTCAGGACGGACGTGGACAGACCTCCGATCTCCGGGCGGAAGACCATCGGGGGCGCGGATGTCGAGATACGTCTCAGCGACGAAGAGAGCAGGCTGAACATAAACAGCCTGTCCATGGAACAACTCATGAGAATGTTCGCGAGCATAGGCGTGCCCCTCGAGGACCGCCAGTCCATGGCGGATTCGGTCCTTGACTGGAGGGACGCGGACGACGACCATCGCCTCTTGGGCGCCGAGGACGAATATTACGAGACCTTCGGTTACAAGCCCAAGAATAATCTGCTCGACGTCCCCGACGAGCTGCTTCTTGTCAAGGGGTTCACGAACGCAACGATGTTAGGCGGAGATCATATCTCGCCTCTCGAACCCCTAATAACGACCTTCGGAACCGGAATTAACGTAAACACCGTGCCGATGGACCTCCTGTCGATACTCGGCGTCAGCGGCCAGGGCATATCGAATCTGGAGGTCAACCGGGCGGTCCCGGGGGGGCTCAGGAACGTGCCGCCGGGGATGGCCGGGGTTGGCAGGACAACGTCGGTAAATTTCAGGATTCAAGTGGTGGCCAGGATGGGCGACGCGCCCCAGGCCGTGAGAATAACCTCGGTGGTCAGGAGGCGGTCCGGAGTCAAGGGAGCAAGCTTAAGAACGATCTACTGGAAGGAAGACAAGGAATACAGTGAAGGTAGCGGGACTTAGCATAGAGGACTCTAAAATAAGGGCTTTCTTCGCGAGCAAGAGCCTGGGCAAGGTAAAGCCCATCGGAACCGACGAGATAGCCCTTCCCTCCGAGCCAGGGGAAAGAAACGGGGCCTTGGTCGAGGCGCTCGGCAAATGGAAGGCAAGTTTCGGAATAGAGGGAGTCGTCATCGGGCTGGGGCTGAACCATTTTTCCCAGACCTCAGTAGAGCTTCCCTTGCAATCCCGGGACGACATAGCCCAGGCGTTATACTTCGAGCTCGAAAAACGTCTTCCCCTGGAGCCCGACCAGTACAGCTTCGCCTTCCACACCATTCAAACGACGCCCGAAGGGACGAAGAATCTCGTGCTCGCCATTCGGAAGGACAAGCTTAAATGGATAGCCAATTGCCTCAGGGAGACGGGGCTTAGACTCATCGGGGTCAGATGCACGGCCATCGAGGCCGCCAACGACGCTCTTTCCGGGGCAAATATTTCGGGCGGCGTGCTGGTTCACCAGTGGGAAGGCGGTTACCACATTTTGGGATTTAAGGGTTCGACACCCGAGTTCATTGAAGTGGCGGCCAGCGCCGAGGAAGCCGCAAGGCACATAGAGGGCCTCATGCAGACCTACGGGAGGACGGTTTACGCCGCGGGCAATGTGGACCACGTGGGACTCGACCGTTTCATACCGCGATACGTAGCCGTCGACATTCCGGCCCGCGTGACAATCTCGGCCCTCAAGGGCGCTCGTGTGGACATGGATTTCGTTCCGCCGGAATTCGCCGTCCCCAAGAAGGATTATTACCCTCAAACCATAGTCGCCTTATGTACGGCCTGCGTGGTCATTTTTATTGCCACTACCATCCTCGCCGATATCAAAGACTACCGGGCCCTGACCTGGGTCCACGACCGCACCTCCGAGATAAAGACCTCGACAAGGGAGCTGATAGCCATGAACCGTGAAGTCGAATCGAACGTCGAAAGACTGGACTTCCTCTATGAATTCCGGAACAAGAAGAAGCTGAAGATCGACATACTCTCGGAACTCAGCGATGTTTTACCGAAGGATGCATGGCTCACTTCGCTGTCGGCCGACGAAAACGGCAAGGTGGAAATAGGAGGCTTTGCCCGGAGGGCGGCGGACATCATAGGTCCCATCGAGGGCTCGGACCTGTTCGAAAACGTGGAGTTCGCTTCACCGGTAACCGTCAGCGCAGGCCTCGAACGGTTCTCTCTCAAAATGCAGGTGGAGGGGCAATGAGCAAAAACGTGGCTGCCATAGGGGTCGCCGCTGCGCTCGTTGCGGTGTACGTGTTCCTTGTCTCTCCCCTCGACGCCAAGAGGAACGAAATACAGGAGAGGCTGCAGGCTGAGTATACGACGCTATCCAAATACCAGAAGATCCTCTCCGACAAAGAGCAGATCGAACCGAGGCTCGAGCGTACCCGCGCAGAACTTCACCAGATGGAGGGGAATATCTTCGAAAACACCGAGATCTCCGTGGCATTTGCCAAGCTCCAGAATAATGTCCAGGGACTGGCCTCCAAGTCCGGGCTGTCCGTGACCTCCATAAAGCCTCTGCCGACGATAAGCTACAAGCACTATACTGGGCTGCCCTTATACGTCGATTGCAAGGGGAATATCCGGGAGCTTGGAAAGTTCTTGAAGGAAATCGATTCTTCGGGAACATTTTACGGTATAGACAGGCTTGACATCTCGGTCGCGCAGGGGAATGGGCTGCGGATCAGGATGCAGCTTTCGGGGTTGATGTCTTCGGCATGATAAGGCGCTGGTTCATAATAGGCATTTTGCTCCTCGTTATGCTGAGTCTGCTCTGGAACTTCTACAGGGAAGTGGTGGCTTACAGCCCCCTAGCTGCCCTCCGGGGGCAAGGCGGGTCGACGGTGGAAGAGCAGACGGAGCCGGCTCAGTACGAGTCGGCCTGGAGTGAACAAATCGTCAGCAAGAACCTTTTCAGCAAACGTAGAGGCACACCACCTCCGCCGCCGCCTCCGAGGGCCGCCATAAAGGAGCCGCCGCCCCCGCCGCCGGAGCCTCCGCAACTCACGCTCACCGGAGTGATACTGAACCCGCAGGGAGAATATGTGGCCTTCATCAAGAAGGACGGTGATCCGCTTAGATCGGTGAAGGAAGGCGATGTGTTCGATGACATCTTCGTGGTCGATATAGAAGAGAGGGAAGTCACCCTCCTCTGGAACGATCAGGTGATTGACCTTGGCATTGAGCTTGAGAAGGCAACGAGCGGCCCTCCAGGAGGAAGGCGGGTCGAAAGTGGAAGAAACCGTAGAAATTTAAGGAGGTAACATGAAACTAAAAGTGTTGTCATTCATCGCCGTATTCGTCTTCCTCCTATCTTGCGCTCCGAAGAAAGAAGCTGTGAGGGGACAGCCTCCGGAGCTTCCGACTCTACCCCATGAGGAAGCCATGAAGCTGCCCGAGCTTCCCCCTGAGCCTGACGAAGTAAGAGAGGTCATTCTTCCCCCGCCTGGGCCCGAGCCCGTGGTAATAGAGGAGGCGGAGAATGAAAAGCTCATAATCCTGAATTTCGAGAATGCCGATATCAGGACCATAATCGACTCGTTCGGCAAACTCATGGGCATAAACTACATCCTTACGCCCGGCATATCCGGAACAGTGACGATACAGTCATACCACAAATTCCCGGTGAGCGAGTTAAATGCTGTGTTCCAGAGCATACTCGAGATTAACGGCCTGACGGCCGTAAAGGAGGATTCCTTCTACAGGATAGTCCCCATCGATACCGCCATGCAGCAGCCCGTGGACGTCCAGAAGGGAAAAGAGATCAAGGTGAAGATTGACGGCTCCTTCGTTACCCAGATCGTACCCCTTCAGTATGTGGGTGCAACCGAGGTGGCGAACATCTTCCGTAACCTCATGCCTAGGGGCACGGACCTGATAGTTTATGAGCCCGCCAATATGATCATCATCACCGCCCTGCCCGCCACGCTGGTGAAGTTCATGAAGGTCGTCGATGCCCTTGACGTCGCGGAGACCGAAACCGAGTCCATAAGGACTTTCGTCTACCATGTCGAAAACGGAGACGCTGAAACTCTGGGGGGAATTCTAAAAGACCTTTATCCCGAGGAAAAGAAGGGCGAAACCGCGGCCGCCAGGGCAGCCATCACCCCATCAGCCGCGCGGCGCGGGGTCACTCCCCCGACCCAGATCACCATGGCCTCGGCCGAGGCTCTGCCCGGAGAGGGAGAGATTGGGCAGTTGACGATAACCGCCTACCCGGAC
>JARRNG010000014.1:0-22099 GCA_037385265.1 Nitrospirota bacterium | reverse complement strand
GGGGGGACCTGCGCCGCCCCTAAAGGTGCGAAGAAGGCCGTGGGGGCGGAGGAAGGCGGGCCCGCGCCGCCTGTAAAGGAGGAGAAGAAGGCCGGAGAGGCAGAAGGGGCGGGAGTCGCCGGTGAGAAAGCGCCCAAGCCTCAGGCTAAGGAATCCGCGCCGCCCGGCGGGATGGCGGCTCCCGGAGGTGGGAAGGCGCCCTTGCCCGCTCCCGCCACGGCCGGAGTGAATCCGGCGGAAGTCAGCGATGCTGCATTCATCATAGGCAACGTGAAGCGCGGCGCGGGGGTCTTCGCCGACAAATGCGAAAGCTGCCACGGAAAGGGCGGCAAGGGGGGCCAAGCGAATCCCGGGTCCGTCGACGGGACTATCCCGGAACTCGACCCGATAGACCCTGCTTTCAAGTCCAAGGACCCGGAAGAGTTCGCGCAAAATATCGACCGGTTCGTCCAGCACGGCTCCGTTCCCGAGGGCTCGCCGGCCTTCAGCATGCCGCCCTTCGGCGACACCAACACCCTGACCCAGCAACAGATGGCAAACGTCATTTCCTACGTAATGCATATAAACGGCGCGGACAGGGCGGAGATAGTAAACCCCGGCATCAGGCCCCGGAGGTTCTACCTGATAGCGGTAGGCGCTTTGCTCCTGGTCGGCCTGGCGCTTGCGGGGGCGTGGAGCAAGAGGTCGAACGCGGCGGCCCGCGGGTCGGGAGAAAAGAGAGAAAGCTGATGGAAGCCAGAGCTCCCGAATATTGGCCCCTTGCCTATTATTTCGTGCTGGCCCTTGCGACGGTGGCGGTAATGATGGTGCTTTCGTACCTCCTTGGTACGAGGCACATGGAGAAGGCCACCGGCGAGCCCTACGAGTCCGGGGTAGCAACTACCGGAACGGCGAGAATGAGGTTCGACGTGAAGTATTACCTCGTGGCGATGTTCTTTGTCATATTCGACCTCGAGGCGGCCTTCATCTACGTATGGGCAATATCGGTGAGGGAAAGCGGGTGGGCCGGGTACGTCGAGATATTGATCTTTACCGGCGTTCTTTTTGCCGCCCTGGTTTATCTCTGGAAGCTCGGCGCTCTCGAGTGGGCCGACATAAGACGAAAGATGTACGAAGCGGTCAAGGGAGGGTTCACCTCTTGAAGGAAGAAGCCGAGGGGCATACGGTACTCCCACGCATGAGACGTCCTCTCTTCGGCACTCTTGAGGACGCGGCGAAGCAGAGCGTTCTCATGGGCAAGCTCGAGGACATTGTATCCTGGGGCAGGAGCCATTCGATCTGGCCGATGAATTTCGGCCTCTCCTGCTGCTTCGTGGAGATGGCCACGAGCCTCACGAGCAGGTACGACATCGCCCGCTACGGCTCTGAGGTCATAAGGGGCACTCCCCGCGAGGCGGACCTCATAGTCGTGGCCGGCACCGTCTTCCTAAAGGCGGCTCCCGTGGTCAGGCGCCTCTACGAGGAAATGATGGAGCCGCGGTGGGTCATATCCATGGGCTCGTGCGCCAATTCGGGGGGGATGTACGATATCTACAGCGTGGTTCAGGGGGTGGACAAGTTTCTCCCCGTAGACGTATATATCCCGGGCTGCCCGCCGAGCCCCCACGCGTTCATGGAAGGGCTCCTTCTCTTGACCGAGCTCGTGGGCTCGGAGCGGCGGCCCCTGAGCTGGGTTCTGGGCCCCCAGGAAGTGACGAGGCCCCCGAGGCCGTCCATGCGGGATATCAAGAGATCGATGAGACGCAGGGAAACCTTCCTGCGTCCGCCGGACAAGACCTGATCGAGACGTTCATGGAAGACGAAAAAGGCATTGTATCCGAATTGCGGGAGCGGTTCGGAGGAGACGCGGTCCGGCCTGAGCGCCTGAAGGACACGATTGCCACCTGCTGGGTCTCCCCGGGACGGCTCCACGAAGTGCTTTCTTTCCTAAAGAGTGAGGTGTCCGAGCCGTACAGCATGCTCTACGACATCTCGGCAATCGACGAGCGCGTGCGGGAGCACAGGGACGGGCAGCCCGACGGCGGCTTCACCGTCATATACCACCTCCTCTCCCTCGGTCGGAACGAGGACGTGCGCGTGAAGGTGCCCCTCGAGGCGGAGGCGCCCCGAGCGGGGAGCGTCGTTTCTCTTTGGCCCAACGCCAATTGGTACGAGCGCGAGGTCTGGGACATGTTCGGCATCGCGTTCGACGGCCACCCGAACCTGCGGCGCATATACATGCCGAACTACTGGGAAGGGCACCCGCTCAGGAAGGACCACCCGGCCCGGGCGACGGAGCTCGTGCCCTATCATCTCCCTCCGGAGGAGGAGTTTCGACAGTACACCGCCCTGGAGTTCAATCCCGCGGACTGGGGGATGAAGACCAAGCACGGGGACGTGGACTTCATGTTCCTGAACCTCGGCCCCCAGCACCCGGGCACCCACGGCCTCCTGAGGCTCATACTCCAGCTCGACGGGGAGGAGGTCGTGGACATCGTGCCCGACATCGGCTACCACCACCGGGGGGCAGAAAAGATGGGGGAGCGCCAGTCGTGGCACACCTACATCCCCTACACCGACAGGATAGATTACCTGGGGGGCGTCCTCAACAATCTTCCGTATGTCATGGCCGTGGAGCTCCTCGCCGGGATCGAGGTTCCGGACAGGGCAAAGGTCATCCGCGTGATGATGTGCGAGCTCTTCCGCATCGCGAGCCACCTGGTCTGGTACGGCACCTTCGCCCAGGACTTGGGGCTAATGTCGCCGGTCTTCTACATGTTCAACGACAGGGAGAGGATCTTCGGCATCGTGGAGGCGGTCTGCGGCGGGCGCATGCACCCGAGCTGGTTCCGGATAGGCGGCGTGGCCGAGGACCTCCCCGAGGGTTGGGACCGACTGGTCCTGGACTTCCTCGACTACCTTCCCGGGAGGCTCAAGGAATACGATGACGTAGTGATGAAAAACCGGATATTCAAGGCGCGCACGAAGGGAATCGGCCAGTACACGGCCTCCGAGGCCATCGAATGGGGAGTGACGGGGCCGGGCCTCAGGGCGTGCGGGGTCCAGTGGGATTTCAGGAAGAAGAGGCCGTATTCGGGGTACGAGGGGTTCGACTTCGATATCCCCACCGCCCCTGGCGGCGACTGCTACGACCGTGGCGCGGTCCGCGTGGAGGAGATGCGCCAGAGCCTGAGAATCATCCGCCAGTGCGTCGACAACATGCCCTCCGGAGACTACAAGGCGAGGCATCCCCTTGCCACGCCGCCGCTCAAGGAACACACGATGCGGGACATTGACACCCTGATAGACCACTTTCTGAACGTCTCCTGGGGGCCGGTGATACCGGCGGGCGAGGCGTTCTGCCGCGTGGAGGCGGCAAAGGGTAGCAACAGCTATTACCTCGTGAGCGACGGCGGCACGATGCCCTACAGGGTGCACATCCGCACGCCCTCGTTCGCTCACATGCAGATGGTGCCGCACATCAGCAGGGGACTCATGGTCGCGGACCTGATGGCGATACTGGGCAGCGTGGACTTCGTCCTCGCGGACGTCGACAAGTAGGGGCGGGACAGGAATGCTCACTGAAGAAGAGAAGCGGCAGATACAGGAAGCGATCAAGAATGCCGAGAGGAAGCGGGAGGCGGCGATCGACTCCTTGAGGATAGTGCAGTCCCACAGGGGCTGGGTGTCTGACGAGCTCGCCGACGTGGCGGCCATGCTGGAGATGACGCCCGTGGAGCTGGACAGCGTAGCGACTTTCTACAGCCAGATATTCAGGCGGCCCGTGGGCAAGCACGTGATAACCGTCTGCGATTCCGCAAGCTGCTGGATAACCGGCTACGTGAGCCTGATAGACCACCTTATGTCGACGCTGGGGATAGGGCTAGGAGAGACCACGGCCGACGGGCAGCTGACCCTGTTGCCGGCCGCCTGCCTCGGCGTCTGCGAGCAGGGGCCCGCCATGATGATAGACGACGTTGTCTACGGGAACCTGACCATAGAGAAGGTTGATGAGATACTGGAGCGATACAGGTAGGCTCTGATGGAAAAGCCCCTGACCGGAAGATTCAGAAAGGACGGCAAGGCCCTGGGCATCGATGAATACAGGAATGCCGGCGGCTACGAAGGCCTCCGGAAGGCCCTGAAAGAAATGAGCCCCGGGGAGGTGGTCGAGGCGGTAAAGGACTCCGGGCTCCAGGGCAGGGGCGGCGCGGGGTTCCCCACGGGCCAGAAGTGGGAGTTCATGCCCAGGGGAGAGGCGGCGAGGAGGCCTGCCTACTTCATCTGCAATGCCGACGAGATGGAGCCCGGCACTCTCAAGGACCGGATTCTCATGGAGGGCGACCCGCACCAGCTCATCGAGGGCATGGTTATCGCGGCCCACGCCGTAGGGGCCCAGCACGCCTACATATTCCTGCGGTGGGAATACCACGAGGCGGCAAGGAGGCTCGAGAAGGCCATAGGAGAGGCCTACTCCCACAACATGCTGGGCAGGGATATAATGGGCTCGGGGTTCGACCTCGACCTCCATCTGCACCGGAGCGCCGGGCGGTACATGTGCGGCGAGGAGACGACCATGATATCCGCCCTGGAGGGAAAACGCCCCTTCCCGAGGTTCAAGCCGCCACACACGCAGCAATGCGGCCTCTGGGGAAGGTCCAGCGTAACAAACAATGCCGAGACGATCTGCAACGTGCCCCACATCGTTCTCAAAGGCCCAGAATGGTACAAGGGTTTGAGCCGCTCGGAAGAGGGCGGCACTAAGGTATACGCGGTAAGCGGCAGGGTGAAGAGGCCCGGCGCGTGGGAATTGCCCATGGGCACCACGCTTAGGGAGCTGATAGAGGAGCACGCCGGAGGCATGAGGGAGGGGTGCTCCTTCAGGGCCGCGATACCGGGCGGGGCCTCCACGGAATTCATCGTGGAGGAAGGCCTGGACGTCAAGATGGATTTCGGTTCGGTCCCGAGCGTGGGGAGCAGGCTCGGCACCGGGAACGTGATAGTCATGGACGACAAAGTCTGCCCCGTCGGGGTGGTCTTCAGCCTCATGAGCTTCTTCGCCAGGGAATCCTGCGGCTGGTGCACGCCCTGCAGGGAGGGGCTTCCGTGGATAACCCGCATCGTCGCGGCGATACACAGCGGAACGGGCGAAATGGAGGATATGGAGGTGCTCCGGGACTACTCGCGGCACCTGTGGATGGGGCGGACGTTCTGCCTGCTCGCGCCCGGGGCGATGGAGCCCCTGAGGAGCGCGCTGAAATACTTCGAGGACGATTTCAAGAGGCACATAACCGAGAAAAGATGCCCCTGGGGCGAACGCCATGTTGACGATCTATATAGACAATAAGCCTTACGAAGTGAAGGAGGGGGAGAACGTCCTCAGCGCGTGCCTGTCGCTGGGGTTCGACATCCCGTACTTCTGCTGGCACCCGGCCCTTCACTCCGTTGGCGCCTGCCGCGTCTGCGCGGTCAAGTCGTTCAAGGACGAAAAAGACACGAAGGGAAGGCTGATCATGTCTTGCACGACCCCGGCGGAAGACGGGATGAGAATATCCATAGACGACCCCGAAGCGCGCGAGTTCAGGGCGAGCGTGATCGAGCTGTTGATGATAAACCATCCCCACGATTGCCCGGTCTGCGACGAGGGCGGCGAGTGCCACCTCCAGGACATGACCCTCATGACGGGGCATAACTACCGCCGCTACAGGTTCACCAAGCGGACGCACCGGAACCAGCGCCTTGGCCCCTTCGTAAATCACGAGATGAACCGGTGCATCCAGTGCTACCGCTGCGTCAGGTACTACCGCGACTACGCTGGCGGGCGCGACCTCGACGTGCTGGGGACGCACGACCACGTCTACTTCGGCCGTTACGAGGACGGGAAGCTCGAAAGCGAGTTCAGCGGAAACCTCGCGGAGGTCTGTCCGACGGGCGTCTTCACCGACGCAACGCTGAAGAAGCACTACACCCGCAAGTGGGACCTCCAGAGCGCGCCCTCGGTATGCGTGCACTGCGGCCTGGGCTGTAACACCATCGCCGGGGAGCGCTACGGCTCCCTAAGGTGCATCCGGAACCGGTATAACGGCGACGTAAACGGCTATTTCCTTTGCGACCGGGGGAGATTCGGCTATGGGTTCATAAACGGCGAGACGAGGCTTCGCAGGGTCTACGCCAGGAGCGGCTCCATGCGCACGCTGAGGCCCATCGGCCTGGACGAGGCAAGCGGCAGGCTCAAGGAAGTTCTCCATTTCGGCGAGCGGGTGATCGGCGTGGGCTCGCCCCGCGCCTCGGTCGAGGCGAACTACGCCCTCCGCACGCTCGTGGGCCCCGAGAACTTCTTCGCGGGATTTTCGGCTGTGGAGCACGGGCTAATAAGGGAGATGCTGGACATCCTCGACAGAAGCCACGTGCTCATTCCCACTCTGGCGGAGGCGGAGAAATGCGACGCCGTCTTCGTGCTCGGCGAGGATGCGACGAATACGGCGCCGAGGCTTGCCCTGGCGCTGCGGCAGACGGTCATTCAGAAACCCTACAGGGAGGCAGCGAAGATAGGCATACCCTTCTGGGAGGACAAGGCCAAGCGGGCCTTCATCCAGGACGAAAAGGGGCCGTTTTTCGTGGCGTCGCTCTGCCCGACCAGGCTTGACGGCATAGCCACCGAGACCTACCACGCCCCGCCCGCCGACCTGGCGCGCCTGGGCTTTGCCGTGGCCCGGGCTATCGACCCTTCCGCCCCAGAGGTAAGGGACCTGCGAAAGACTGACGCCGCCCTGGCGGAACGCATCGCCGGTGCGCTCAAGGAGGCCGAAAGGCCCCTCGTGGTCTCGGGCACCGGGGCGCTGAGCGCCGCAGTCATGAGGGCGGCCCAGAGCGTCGCCATCGCCCTTAAGAGAGCCGGCAGGGAAAGCTCCCTGTTTCTCGTCGCGCCTGAGTGCAACTCCCTCGGCCTTGGCCTCATGGCGGAGCGGGGGCTCGAAGATGCCCTGGAAGTGGTCAGGAAAGGCGGAGTGGACGCCGCCTTGGTCCTGGAGAACGACCTCTTTAGGAGGCTCGACCGCGGGGTCTTCGAATCCTTCTGCGGCTCCTTCCGCCATCTCGTGGTTTTGGACCACATAATGACGGAGACGGCATCGAGGGCCAGCCTCGTCCTTCCTGCCGCCACCTTTGCCGAGGCCGACGGCACTTTCGTTAACGCCGAGGGCAGGGCCCAGACCTCTTACAGGGCGCTCCTTCCGGAGGGTGACGTCGAGGAAAGCTGGAAATGGCTCAGAAACATGATGTCCCTCTCGGGCCATCATCTCCTTGAGCGGGTCAAGAGCCGCGACGATATCATCCGGAGCCTCCGAAGCGACATTGCCGGCTTCGCGGGCATCGAAGAAGCCGCCCCCGGCTCGGGTTTCAGGGTCTCGGGGCTTAAAATCCCCAGACAGCCTCACCGGTACAGCGGACGCACCTCCATGACCGCCGACATTAGCGTCCACGAGCCCCAGGCGCCGCGCGACGCCGACTCCCCCCTGGCTTTCACCATGGAAGGCTTCGAGGGGATGCCCCCTCCGCCGCTCATCCCGCGCTTCTGGTCGCCCGGCTGGAATTCGCCCCAGGCCGTGGACAAATATCAGGCCGAGGTGGGCGGGCCACTTGCGGGGGGCAACCCTGGCGTGAGGCTACTCAGGCCCGCCCACGGGGGAAGGCTTACTTACTCTGGCGAGGTGCCCGAAGCCTTCGGTGCGAGGAAGGGCCTGTTCCTCGTGGTGCCACTGTATCACATATTCGGCTCCGAGGAGACGAGCGTCCTTTCGCCAGAGATTCAGGAGGTCTCCGAGACGCCCTACCTGGCGCTTGGCCCCGAAGATGCCGGGGTGGTCGGGATTGCCAAGGAAGGGGATGAGGTGGAACTTATCGTAAACGGCTTCGCCCTCGTGCTCCCCGTGAAATTCGTTCCTGAAATTAGGCATGGCGTGGCCGGATTCCCCGTCGGCCTCCCGGGGGCCGCGGGGTGGGTGAGCCTGCCGCTCTGGGCCGAAATAAGGAAGGCATAGGATGCAGGGTTTTGTCTGGACATTGATGGTCGTGACCCTGGTCTTCGGCTCCGTCATGACGGTGGCCGGTGGACTAATCTGGCTCGAGAGGCGTCTTCTGGGCCTCTGGCAGGACCGCTACGGCCCGAACCGGGTCGGCCCCTTCGGCCTCCTGCAGGTTTTGGCCGACATGATAAAGATCTTCACGAAGGAGGACTGGATACCCCCCTTCGCCGACAAGCCCGTATTCATAATATCGCCGGCCATAATCGTCCTCTCCGCGCTCCTTTCCTTCGCGATAGTGCCCTTTGCCCCCGGCATCCAGGTGGTGGACCTCAATATCGGCATCCTGTTCTTCCTGGCCATGTCTTCCCTCTCCGTGTACAGCATCGCGTTTGCCGGATGGTCCTCGAACAACAAGTATGCCCTCCTCGGAGGGATGAGGTCCTCGGCGCAGATGATAAGCTACGAGGTCTTCATGGGGCTGTCCCTCATGGGCGTGGTGATGCTTGCCGATTCGTACAATCTGTCCGAGATAGTGGATGCTCAGAGGGGAATGTGGTTTTTCATACCCCAGTTCCCCGGCTTTCTCGTATTCTTCATAGCCGGGATTGCGGAGACCCGCAGGTTGCCCTTCGACCTGCCGGAGGCGGAAAGCGAGCTGGTCGCCGGATACCACGTGGAGTACTCGGGGATGAAGTTCGGCCTGTTCTTCGTCGGCGAGTATATCGGCATCACGCTCATCTCGGCCCTTACGGTCACGCTGTTTTTCGGCGGGTGGCTGGGCCCGTGGCTGCCCCCGGTCGCCTGGTTCGCCCTTAAGACGTTCGTCTGCCTTTGCCTTTTCATTCTCCTTCGGGCTTCGCTTCCCCGCCCGAGGTACGACCAGCTGATGGTGCTGGGGTGGAAGATGATGCTGCCCCTGGCGCTTTTTAATCTGCTCATTACCGGGGGGCTGATAGTGTCCGGGGCGGGAGGAGGATAGGGATAGAATGTTCAGCATCCTAAGGAGCATGTGGCTTGTTTTGATGCACCTCTTCAGGAAGAGGGAGACGGTGCTCTACCCCGAGGAGCGCCACTATCTGCCCCCTCGCTGGAGGGGGCGCATAGTGCTCACCCGCGACCCCGACGGCGAGGAGCGGTGCGTGGCGTGCTACCTCTGCGCCGTCGCCTGCCCGGCGGACTGCATAGTCCTTCAGGCCACGGAGGACGCCTCCGGGCGGCGATACCCGGAGTTCTTCAGGATAAATTTCTCCCGCTGCATCTTCTGCGGCTTCTGCGAGGACGCCTGCCCCACCTACGCCATCCAGCTCACGCCGGACTTCGAGATGGGCGATTACGAGAGGCGGAGCCTAGTATACGAGAAGGAGGACCTCCTCATAAGCGGGCCGGGCAAGCATCACGATTACAATTTCTACCGGGAGGCGGGCCTGGCCGTCCGGGGGAAGGACAAGGGGGAGGCGAGGGAAGAGCGCCCCCCCGTCGACTTCAGGGGGCTTCTGCCCTGAGAGGGAAAGACGAATGGCATTTGCTTTTTACATAGCTTCGGCGGTGGCGGTGATATCGACGTTTCTGGCGATAACCCGGCGAAACGCGATGCACGCGCTTCTTTACCTGAACGTCTCGCTCCTTTCAATCGCCCTGGTCTTCCTTCTGATGGGGGCGTACCTGGTGGCCGCGCTGGAGGTCATCATCTATGCCGGGGCGATAATGATATTCTTCATCTTCGTAATCATGATGCTAAACATCGCCGAGGCCCCGATGACGAAGGGAAAGGGCTGGCTGAGGCCGGAGGTGTGGGCCGGGCCCGCGCTCCTTTCGCTGGTGCTCGCGGGGGAGCTCATATATATAGTGGCGGGAAGCGGAATGCGATACGAACTCAGGGCGGTGCCGCCGAAACAGGTGGGGATTGCCCTCTACGGCCCTTACATGCTCGGCGTGGAGCTTGCCTCCCTGCTTCTGCTGGCGGGGCTTGTGGGGGCCTATCACCTCGGGCGAAGGGGCGTGCCGCCCCCGAAAGGGGAGGAGCAATAGGGCCATGCCGATACCTGCGGAACATGTTCTGGTGCTGTCGGGGCTGCTGTTCGCCCTCGGCCTTTTCGGCCTGCTTTTTCGGAGGGACATCATATTCATCCTGCTTTCCCTCGAGATTATGCTCAACGCCTCGGGCGTGGCGTTCGTTGCCGCCGGCGCCCGGTGGGGCCAGCCCGACGGCCAGGTGATGTTCATCTTCGTGCTGGCCATGACGGCGGCCGAGCTTTCGGTGGGCCTCGCCCTCGTGATAAGCCTGTACGACCGGTTCAAGACCCTGGATACGGATCTCTATAACAGGATGAAGGGATGACATGGAAAACCTCCTGTGGATAATCCCAGCGGCGCCCCTGGCGGGTTTCCTGGTGCTCTCCCTGGCGGGCGGAAGCCTGAGAAAGGGGCACATCGCCGTAGTTGGCACAGGGTCCGTGCTTGTCTCGGCAGTTATGTCGGAATTAGCGTCCACCGCGCTTCTCAGCTCGCACCCCGAAGGAGGAGCCTTCGTCTCGACGGTCTGGCGATGGGTGGCGGTGGGAGGGTTTGAGCCTTCTATCACATTCTATTTCGACAGGCTGTCGATGGTCATGGTGCTGGTCGTCTCCTGGGTAGGATTATTCATCCACCTCTACTCGGCCGAATACATGAGGGACGAGGAGGGCTACGGCAGGTTCTTCGCCTATATGAACCTCTTCGTAGGCTCCATGCTCGTGCTCGTCCTTGCGGGCGACCTGATCCCCCTCTATGCGGGATGGGAGGGGGTGGGGCTGTGCAGCTATCTTCTCATAGGCTTCTGGTACGAAGACCCGGCAAACGGAAGGGCCGCGCGAAAGGCCTTCATAGTGACCAGGGTGGGTGACGCGGCCATGGCGGTGGGGCTCTTCCTGCTCTTTACAAGCCTGGGCACTCTCGACATCCAGGAACTCATGCGGAGTGCCGCGGCGAACTGGACGCCGGGCTCCGCCCTTGCGGTGGCCGCGGCGGCCCTCTTCCTTGCGGGAGCCGTGGGCAAGTCGGCGCAGCTTCCCCTCCAGGTGTGGCTTCCGGACGCCATGGCCGGCCCTACGCCGGTGAGCGCGCTTATCCACGCGGCTACCATGGTCACCGCGGGGGTGTACCTCATAGCCAGGACGAACGTGCTCTTCACCCTGGCCCCCCAAGTGCAGGCCCTGGTGGCGGCGCTGGGACTCACGACGCTATTAATCGCTTCGTTCAGCGCCCTGGTGCAGAGGGACATAAAGCGAGTGCTCGCCTATTCGACCATCAGCCAGATAGGCTACATGTTCCTCGCCCTGGGCGTTGGCGCATACTCCGCCGCCATATTCCATTTCATGACCCACGCCTTCTTCAAGGCCCTGCTGTTCCTTGCCGCGGGCGTAGTCATACAGGCCCTCGGGCACGAGCGGGACATGTTCAAGATGGGAGGCCTCCGCCGCGAAATCCCGTTAGCCTTCTGGACATTCCTCGCCGGCGCGGCTTCGCTTTCGGCCCTTCCCCTCCTTACGGCCGGTTACTACAGCAAGGACCTCATCCTTCTGGACGCGTTCTCTTCGGAAAAAGGGGGGACGTGGCTTTGGGCGGGAGGACTCGCGGGGGCGTTCCTCACCTCGCTTTACGCCTTCCGCATGGTTTTCCTGACTTTCTTCGGCGAGGCCAAGGCGAGCGTTCGGAGGAGGCCTGGCTCGCCGGTCAAGTTGTCGCTCGTGATTCTTGCGGCGTTTGCTCTTGGCGGTGGGTTCATTGACGTCCCTGGGATGTTCCGGGGCGATCGGCTGGTTTTCCCCCTGCTTGCAACGCGCCAACTGGAGGATTCCTCCCACTGGCTGCTCGGGGCAATCGCCGCTTTTGCTTCTGTTTCCGGAATTGCTCTGGCGTACTGGCTCTATGTCAGAGAGCGGGGAGCGGCGGCCCGCCTTGCGCGAAATCCCCTGGGCGCGGCCCTTGGCCGCCTGTTGGCCGGCGGCTGGGGGTTCGACTGGCTATACGACACCACGATAGTGCGGCCCTTCCTCTGGGCGGCGCGCGTTAACAAGGACGACTTCGTGGACCTCGTCTACGGGGGAATGGCCTGGTATTCGAGGGCGATGAACGGCGCCCTCAGTTGGACTCAGTCCGGAAGAATGCGGAGCTATGCGATAGGCATAGTCCTGGGAGCGGTGGTCGCGGTGGGGATTGTGATATTCATATGACGCTGGTTCTCCTTATAGCGATACCCCTTATCGGGGGGCTGATAGCCGCTTACGCGGGGAAGTCCGGCAGGGAGGCGCCGAGGTGGATTGCCCTCGCCGCCCTGGCCTCCGTCCTGGCGCTGGCGGTCTCCATCCTGCTAAGGGGCCCGCAGGCGTCGTCGGCATGGTATGCCGAGGTGAGGACAGACTGGATTCCGGAACTGGGCATAGGCTTCCACTTGGCCGCCGACGGGGTGAGCCTCTCCCTGGTGGTGCTGACCGCCTTCCTCGGCATCATGGCAACGCTCTCCTACTGGAAGGAGATAGAGGAGCGGATCGGCTTCTTCCATTTCAACGTGCTCTGGTGCCTCGCCGGGATAATAGGCGTCTTCGTCTCCCTCGACCTCTTCGTCTTCTATTTCTTCTGGGAAGTCATGCTCGTCCCCATGTACTTCCTCATTGCCATCTGGGGCCACGAACGCCGCATGTACGCTGCCGTGAAGTTCTTCATCTTCACGCAGTTGAGCGGCCTCCTGATGCTCGTGGCGATCCTGGGCCTGTATTTCATACACGAAAGCCGCATGGGGTTCTATTCCTTCGACTACATGGACCTTCTCGGACTAACGCTCGAGCCGAGGACTGCCGCGTGGCTCATGGCCGGGTTTCTTGCCGCCTTTCTCGTCAAGCTTCCGGCGCTCTTCCTCCACACCTGGCTGCCCGACGCCCACACCGAGGCGCCGACGGCGGGAAGCGTGATCCTGGCCGGCCTGCTCCTGAAGACGGGAGCCTACGGACTCCTGCGCTTCGCCGTCCCGCTGTTTCCGGAGGCGGTGCCCTACCTGGCCCCCGTGATGATGTCGTTGGGCGTGGCCGGCATACTCTACGGCGCGGTGCTGGCCTTCGCCCAGACGGACCTCAAGAGGCTTGTGGCCTACACGAGCGTGAGCCACATGGGGTTTGTGCTCCTGGGGGTGTTCGCCTGGAACGAAATCGCCCTCCAGGGGGTGATGGTTCAGATGATCTGCCACGGCTTGAGCACCGGAGCCCTCTTCATAATGGTCGGGGCGCTCCAGGAGAGGCTGAAGACCCGCGACATGGAAAGGATGGGAGGGTTCTGGCGGGAGTCTCCCCGCATGGGCGGCCTGATGATGGTCTTCGCCCTGGCGTCTCTCGGGCTTCCGGGGCTCGGGAACTTCGTGGGGGAATTCCTGGTGCTCCTCGGGACCTACCGCGTGAGCCCGGCCTTTGCCTCCCTGGCGGCGTTGGGTTTCGTGGTGTCGGCCATATACTCGCTCTGGATGATTCAGCGGGTCTTCTTCGGCCCCGCCGGGCGGGTTAAGGGCGTCGCCGACCTTTCGGCCAGGGAGACGCTGGTGGCGGCCCTGATGGCGGCGGCCCTGGTAGTAATAGGGTTTTATCCCCAGCCGGTCCTCGACGCCGCAAAACCCGGCCTGAATGCGATTATGTCCGCAGAGGGCACGCAGGCCGGGGCCCTTCCGGCGGAGACGGGAAAGAGCGGAGGTGCGCATGCAGGGCGCTGACGTGGCGTTTCTCCTTCCCTATATATTCATAGCCGGCGGGGCCGTGGTCCTGATGCTTTGCATCGCCTTCTACCGGAATTACACGCTTAGCTTTTTCATAACGCTTGCGTCCCTTGCGGCGGCCATGGCGGTCTTTCTATCCATGAGGGGTCTGCCGGCGAGGGTCACCTCTCTTATCGTAATAGACACCTACGCCCTGTTTTACTCAGTCCTCATCGTCTTGGCCACGGTTGCCGTGGTGCTGATGTCTTACCGCCATCTCCGAAGCCGGCCGGGCATAAGGGAGGAGTACTACGTGCTATTGCTCCTCGCCTGCCTGGGCTCTCTGGTTCTGGTCTGCGCAAGCCACCTCGCGGCCTTTTTCCTGGGCCTTGAGCTCCTGGGGGTGTCGCTTTACGCGCTGATATCGTATCAGCGCATGACGGACATCGGCATAGAGGCCGGAATCAAGTATCTCATCCTTGCGGGCGCGTCCTCGGCCATTCTTCTACTGGGCATGGCACTCCTCTACTACGTGTCAGGGTCGATGGAATTCGCCGCCATAGCGTCAAGCCTCAGCCGCTCCGGCGGCGGCACGGTGGCCGGAGTGGCGGGCATCGCGCTCACCGTGGTGGGGATAGGCTTCAAGCTCGGCGTGGTGCCCTTCCACATGTGGACCCCCGACGTGTACGAGGGCTCTCCCGCCCCCATCACCGGCTTCGTCGCCTCCGTCTCGAAGGGGTCGATGTTCGCCCTCCTGGTGCGCTATTTCGCGGGCATGGACCTGGGGGTTTCGCTCCTTGCGGTCTTCACGGTCATTGCGGTGGCCTCCATGCTCGCGGGAAATCTGCTGGCCCTGTTCCAGAACAACGTGAAGCGCATCCTGGCCTACTCCTCCATCGCCCACATGGGCTATGCGCTGGTGGCGTTCCTCTCCGCGGGGCAGACGCGGGTCGTCGCGGTGACGTTCTACCTCGTGGCCTATATCATCACGGCCCTCGGAGGATTCGGCGTAGTGGCCGCGCTTTCGGGCCCCGACCGGGAGGGCGACTCCATCGAGGACTACAGGGGGCTCTTCAGGAGGAGTCCGTGGCTGACATTCATGTTTTCCCTCTTCCTGCTCTCCCTGGCCGGCCTTCCGCTTACGGCCGGGTTCCTCGGGAAATTCTACGTCCTTCGCGCCGGCGTGAGCTCTGGCCTTTGGCTGCCCGTTATCTCCCTGGTGGCGGGAAGCGCCATCGGCCTTTTCTACTACCTGCGGGTCATGATAATAATGTTCGTACCGGCGGACACGGAGGAAACGGCGGCCGCCTTGGAGCCCGGCATATTGCAGACCGTGGTGCTTGCGGCCCTGGCCGGAAGTCTCCTCTGGGTGGGTCTATACCCCGGTAACGTCATCCATGCGATCGCGGCGATGCGCATGGGAATGTGACAAGGAAGGGCGCAGCAGAAATCCAAGTGCCCTGTCACGGGATGTTTGTTCGGCATGCATTTATTTAATATCATAGCAATCCTATTCGTTCTTTCGGCCCTTTTTGCCTATCTCAACCACCGCTTCTTCAAGCTTCCCGCGGCGATCGGGTTGATGCTTATTTCCATGGTTGTGTCTCTGGCCCTGGTGTTTATGGGCCATTCAGGTCTGGGATTTGGATTTGAGAGCGAGGGAGTCAGATTTCTCAGCAACGTCGATTTCGACAAGACGCTTATGGTCGGGATGCTGGGTTTTATGCTTTTTGCCGGGGCCCTGAAACTGAATGTCAACGACCTTCTTGAGCACAAGTGGAAAATAGGCCTCTTCGCCACGGCAGGGCTGATTACCTCAGTGCTTCTGGTGGGGAGCTCGATGTACTTTGCGCTTAAAGCCATAGGCTTGGAGATGGGATACATTTACTGCCTTCTTTTCGGAGCGATCGTATCGCCCACGGACCCCATTGCGGTGCTCGGCATCCTGAGGGAGGCCAGGACCCCAAAGGCCCTGGAAATAAGCATCACCGGCGAGGCGCTCTTCAACGACGGGGTCGCGGTGGTGGTCTTCGTCATTTTACACGGCATAGCGACGGGAGAACATTCCGCGTCGGTTGGTGAAGTGTCCGTTCTGTTTATAGAGGAGATCGTCGGAGGTTTCACCTTTGGCCTGGCAATCGGTTGGCTCGCTTACAGGGTCCTGAAGACCGTGGACAACTACCAGGTTGAGATACTCGTCACGCTGGCCCTTGTGACCGGGGGATACGCGATGGCCCTTTCAATGCATACGTCGGGCCCCATCGCCATTGTCGTTGCGGGCCTGATGGTGGGCAACGTGGGCCGCAAGTTCGCCATGTCCGACAGGACCCGCGAAAGGCTCGACATGTTCTGGGAGCTTATCGACGAGATACTGAATTCCATCCTCTTCGTGCTTATCGGTCTTGAGCTGCTGGCGGTCACGATGAATGGCCGCTTCGTGCTGGCCGGGGCGGTTGCTATTGCCGTAGCCCTCGCGGCGAGATTCGTCTCCCTGGCTATTCCCTCGGCGGTGCTGAGGCCTCTTGACCTGGGCAAGGGGTCCCTTAAGATCCTTACATGGGGCGGTTTGCGCGGGGGCATAGCCGTGGCCCTCGCCCTTTCCCTGCAGCCGGGTTTTGAGAGATCGGTGATATTGACCATGACGTACTCTGTCGTCGTCTTCTCGATCCTGGTTCAGGGGCTCACTCTGAAGTACCTGCTGAAGCCCGGCCAACGAGTCCCGTCGGGATAACGGATGTCCCCTTAGTCCTTGCACCGTTTCTCCTCCCTCGATACCACGACGGCCGCCGCGACGAGGGATAGCTGGGTGAGGCCCTGCGGGAAGTTCCCGAGCATCCTCCGGCGCCTGACGTCGTACTCCTCCGAGAAGAGGCCCAGGTCGTTGCCCGTGGAGAGCGCCTTCTCGAAGACCTTCCTGGCCCCTGCGATATCGCCCTGGCAGGCGAGACATTCCGCGAGCCAGAACGAGCAGGCCAGGAACACCCCTTCTCCCTCGTTCATCCCGTCATCGCCGGGCGGATACCTCCGGAGCAGCCCGCCGACCTGAAGCTCCTTCCTGATGGCCCGCACGGTGCGCACCATGCGCTCGTCCCTGTGCCCCACGAAGCCGAACATCGGAAGAAGCAGCAGGGCCGAGTCCATCGTCTTTCGGCCGAAGGCCTGCGTGAAGACGCCCCGGGCGCGGTCGTATCCCTTCGACTCTATAGCGCGGCGCACCTCGTCTCGGGCCCTTTCCCAGTCCTCCACGGGGGCCTCCCTCTCCAGTGCCCGCGCCAATTTAAGGCCCCGGTCGAGGGCCACCCAGCACATCGCCTTGGACTGCACGAAATGCCGGGGCCTCCCGCGTATCTCCCATATGCCCATGTCGGGCTCGCGCCACCTTCTGGAGGCGACGTTGACCGTCTCCACGAGAAAATTCCAATAGTCGTCGTCGGGCCTGTGCCCCCTCTGGTGCCAGTGCCACGCGAGCTCGAGGAGCTCTCCGTACATGTCGAGTTGGAGCTGTTTCTCGGCGGCGTTTCCGACCCTCACGGGGGCGGAGCCCCGGTATCCCTCCATCTCTTTGATGACCGTCTCCTTGAGCCTTCTCTCTCCTCCCACTCCGAAGAGTATCTGGAGCTCCTCGGCGCTTCCCGCGGCGCTGCGCTCCATGAACCTCCGGAAACCGTCGGCCTCTCTGTCGTGGCCCAGCTCTCCGAGGCTCCGCACCGTAAAATAGGAGTCGCGAATCCACGAATACCGGTAGTCCCAGTTCCTGGAGCCCCCGGGCGACTCGGGAAGCGAGGTGGTGGGCGCGGCGGCGATAGCTCCCGTGGGCGCGTTCGAAAGCCCCTTGAGGACCGCCGCCGAACGCCTGAGATATTCCGAGTAGGGGCCCCCCGTCCTGTCCCGCGACGACCACCGGCTCCACCACCTTATCGTCTCGTTAAGGCGCCGGTCGAGCTCTCTGGGCTTAGGTTCCTCCGGAAGCCCCTCGTCGACGTCTTCGGCTCGCCTGTATAGGATGGACAGCCGGAAGCGCTGGCCTTCCCGGACATCGCAGGACCCGCGGAGGTGATGACGCTCCCAGACATCGAGGTCGATATCGCCGTTAATCAAGAGCCCGTCCCTGCCGCCCAGGGCCGAAAACCCGCCCTTGCCGTAATGCCGTATCCAGGGCTTTATTGCGCCGTAATCGAATCTCGGACTGATATCCACGCCGAACCTCACCCTGCCCTTAAGCCCCTCGACCACTCTGAGTATCTGCTGGTGGGGAGAGTGCTCGCCTCCCCGCCTCATGGTAAAGCAATCGATGAGCCGCGACGAGCCGGTCCGCGTTTGGAAAGTCGTCTCCAGGATTAGGGAGCCGTCGATGTAGCGCCGCTTGGCGGAAAACTTCGTCGAGGGCGCTATGCGGCAGAATCCGCCCCGTTTCCAGTCGAGGATTCTGCCGAAGCAGCTTGCGGAATCCACGCGGGGCATGCAGCACCAGTCTATCGAGCCCGATTTCGACACCAGGGCCGAGCTGTGGCAGTCCGCGATATAGCCGTAGTCCTCTATCGCCGGGCAGGTTTCTTCGTCGTATCCTATTGAATCCTTCCGCTTCGTCATATGGCGAGCCCCTCCATTATTCAGTAGGATGCACCGATGGAGCGCATCATGGTCTTGCCTATCTGCTCCCTGCCGATTATTCCGCCGAAACGCTCCACCGGGGTTCTGCCCGAAGGGGCCTCCACCAGGGCGACAGAGGCGTCCCTCGCCCGCATCGTCACTATGACGTCGAAGACGGTCGTATCCTCTGTAACGGATATGTAATCCTTGCGCGCCACCTCCTCCAATCTTACAGCATCCCCCCGCTCCAGAAAAGACTCCAGCAGGTCGTCCCTGCTTGCCACGCCCTCGATCCAGCCGGAATTCTCAACCAGGCACCACTGGATTTCCGGCCGCTCGGCGAGCTTGTCCGTGAACTCCCCGACGGTTGCCGCGGCGGGCATTACCACGAAGCTCCTCTCCATGATATCCGCGGCCCGTTCGAACTGGTAGAAGTTGGACTGCATCTCCAGGGGGACGTAGTGCCCGCGGCGCGCGAGGGTGAGGGTGTAGAAACTTTCCTTGAGGAGCATCGACCTTACCCCGTGGCTGAAGGCCACCGCAATGGCCATCGGTATAATCTCGCCGTAGCCCATCGTCAGCTCGAAGACCATCACGAGCGAGGCGATGGCGGCTCCCGTGGTCCCGCAGGCCATGGCGGCCATCCCAGCAATTGCGAAGGAAGGGGGGCTAAGGAGAAGCCCCGGGAAGAGGGCCTTTGCGGCCAGGCCGTAAGCGCTCCCCATGGTGGCGCCCATAAATAGCGACGGGGCGAATATGCCGCCCGATGCCCCGGAACCCAGCGAGGCCGACGTGACCGCGAGCTTGACGGCAAAAAGAAGAACGAGCAGCGGCGCTCCCGCCATGGCTCCAGACAGGACGTCGTGCATCGTGGCGTAGCCGAGCCCCGCCACGTAGTGGCGTCCCGTGTACGAGAACATGAGGTATATGATTACGCCCACGGGCAGCATCCCGAGGGGGTGGTGAAAGAGGCGGCTCCGGTTTATCCTCTTGACGAAGAGCCTTTCCGAGAGGTCGATGCCCTTGATGATGCCAGCCGACGCGGCTCCGGCGGCGACGCCCAGGCCAATATATAGAAGGACCGCCCAGAGGGAGGAGGCCGGGGCCGTTTGCCCGGCAAGCTCGGAGTAAAGGAATGGATGGGGGCCGGTAAGGGCCTTTCCGACGTACGTGGCCGTCGCCGTGCTGACCGCTATCGGAAGCAGGCTGACTATGCTGACCTCGTGCAATATTATCTCTATCGCGAAGATCATGCCGCCAATGGGGGTGTTGTAAACGGCCGCCATGCCCCCTGAGGCGCCGGCCGTCACCAGGATGACCCTCTGCCAGGAGGGGATATTACGCAGCCGGGAAGCCACGGAGCCCGCCGCCGCGCCTATCTGGAGCGCGGGGCCCTCCCGCCCCACGGAGGCCCCGCTGCCCAGCGAGAGAGCCGAGGCCAGGGGCTTTATGGCAAGCACGATGGGGCGGATGAAGCCCTGCCTGTAGTAGACGGAGTCGATGGTGTCCGGCACGCCGCTTCCCCTCGTCTCCGGGGCAAGCCTTTGAACGAGGGCCACCCCGATGGCGCCCACTACGGGGGCGAGAACGATAAGAGGGCCCAGGGGGTTGGAGGTATCAGGAATATTTGGGTCATAGCTGAAGGAGACCCTGCCGAGGAAGAAGAGGTTGTGGAAGAATCCCGTAAGGATGCGGAACGCCGTGGCTCCGAG
Organism: Nitrospirota bacterium; assembly: GCA_037385265.1. Lineage (GTDB taxonomy): Bacteria > Nitrospirota > Thermodesulfovibrionia > Thermodesulfovibrionales > JdFR-86 > JARRNG01. Next base: position 2,081 of record JARRNG010000014.1, on the reverse strand, counting down.
CCCCGCGAGCACCCCGACGGCAAAGGCCAGCGCCGAAAGGCGAAGGGTGCTCAGGGGCGCTTCCTTTTGGTTTCCGTCCGCCATTATTCCCTCGAACTGCCTCCCTGGAGTATAAATTCCTCTCGGCGCTGAAATTGACTTTAACGCTCTTACGTGATAATAAGATGGTATTACAATCCAGGGGAAAAGGGAAGCGTTTGCGACCGTGCGGAGGAGGCCGTATATAGGATGAGGGCCATGATGATGAAATCGGTTTCGGACCTCGATGCCGAGAGGGAGCCCCTAAAGCTCGTGGATGTGCCCAGGCCTGAGCCGGGGAAAGGGGAGATACTTCTCAGGGTGACGCGTTGCGGAGTGTGCCATACCGAGTTGGATGAAATAAGCGGCAGGACCCCACCCCCCAGGCTGCCCGTGATACCGGGGCACCAGGTCGTGGGGAGGGTGGAGAGCGCGGGGCCCGACGCACGGAGGTTTAGGGCCGGCGACCGGGTCGGCGTGGGATGGATGTATTCCGCCTGCGGCGCGTGCAAGTTCTGCCGCGAGGGCAGGGAGAACCTCTGCGCAGACTTCAGGGCCACGGGGAGGGACGCCGACGGAGGATACGCCGAGTACATGGTCGCCAGGGAGGAGTTCTCATACAGGATACCCGACGTATTCACCGACTCCCAGGCCGCGCCGCTTCTTTGCGCGGGCGCGATAGGCTACCGCTCGCTCAGGCTCGCGAACCTGAGCGAGGGCGATAGCGCCGGCCTTACGGGGTTTGGGGCCTCCGCGCATCTTGTGCTTAGCATGATACTCCATAAATTCCCCGGGGCGCGGGTATACGTCTTCACCCGCACGCCGGGCGAGAGGGATTTCGCCAAGGAGCTGGGCGCCCACTGGGCGGGCGACACGACTGACGAATCTCCGGAGAGGCTTAGCGCCATCATCGATACGACCCCGGCGTGGAGGCCGGTGGTGGAGGCTCTAAAGAACCTCGAGCGCGGGGGTAGGCTAGTGATAAACGCCATACGGAAAGAGGACGGGGACAAGGATGCGCTGCTTGGGCTCGACTACGCGCGGGACCTCTGGATGGAGAAGGAGATAAAGAGCGCAGCCAACATCACGCGGAGGGACATCGAGGAGTTCCTGGCCTTCGCCGCCGGGATCCCCCTGAGGCCCGAGGTGCTCGAATTCGGCCTCGAGGAGGCGAACAAGGCGCTCCTTGAGATGAAGGAGCGGAAGATCCGCGTCCTAAATATCCGGGGCAGGAAACAGGCTACGACGCTTGGGCCAGGATGCCAGCTTCGATTCTGCTTAGTTCCGTGGATGCCGCAGTTGCGGAAATCCCAAATTATCCTTTAGAATCAATGAAGCGAGAGTGGCGGAAAGGCAGACGCGCTGGACTTAGGACTCTAAAAATTGGAAATTCATAAGTAGGCAGAAAGCCTGGCTTTCCCTGATTTATCTTTCATTATCAACTAGATATATCTTTTCATTGTTTCTATTGATTCTGCTCAATTCCATTGATTCTGATGAAATCTATCACAAATCTATCACACTCAAATATAGATTTGCAGGATAGATTTCTTCCTGAGGGCAGACAAACTTTAAAGCTTCTTAATGTTATAGATCCGATTAGTAATCCCAAATTTATGAGGGCTTTGGCAGTTTGAGATTTGACTAGGCATTTTAAGCTATTTTGATTGACAAAGTAATTGGGTGTATATACACTCTTATTATGAAGGATAAACCAGATCCCAGAGAGATTAAAAGCTGTGCCGAGTGTGCCTGTTTCAATCTGCGCAAGGCCGCCCGAGTGATAACACAGCTATATGACCGGTTAATGCAGCCGGAGGGTTTGAGGGGTACGCAGTTTTCAATTCTCGTCGTACTTTCCCTTACCGGCCCTCAAGCCGTGACGGAGCTGTCTGAGCACCTGGTAATGGACAGGACAACGTTGACAAGAAACCTTAGGCCACTGGAGAGGCAGGGCATAATAAAGCTTACACGCGGAAAAGACCGCCGTATAAGGACTGTTAGTCTGACCTCTAAGGGGTCGAAAAAGCTTGCCAAGGCGTTTCCCCTCTGGGAAAGGGCGC
>JARRNG010000013.1:0-21718 GCA_037385265.1 Nitrospirota bacterium | reverse complement strand
CCCACCGGGATGACCACGAACTCGTCGCCTCCGATGCGGGCTACAATGTCGGATTCCCGGTATGTCGTTTTCAGAATGTGCGCGACATCCTTCAGTATGTTGTCGCCCTCGTGATGGCCGTAGACGTCGTTGATGCTCTTGAGGCTGTCCAGGTCGGCGTAGAGCATATAGATGACTGTGTTCATCCGCTTGGCCATCTTCAACAACTGGTCGACCAGGTTGAAAAATCCCCGGCGGTTGCTGAGGCCGGTGAGTTCATCAGTAAGAGAGAGGGAACGCAACTTCTCCTCTATCCGCTTGCGTTCAGATATATCCCGCTGTACCTCGATAACGCCTTCAACTAGGCCATCTTTGTCTATCAAAGGGGTGCACATTATTTCTAAGAAGCGCCTCTGGCCGTCAGACCCTATATGCTCATGAACTAGAAGACGGGGTTTGATAGATTCGCTCAACATTTTGAGAGGGCAGGGACAGTCTTCTTCGCCACAAGGGAATTGACGGCCATGATGGAGCTGATAGCAAAACTGCCCATCATAATCCTTTGGCATTATCTCGCGGGCGGCGCGATTCATCCATATTATTCTGAAATCATTGCCAATTACGGTGACTGGGTCAGCAAGGCTATCCACGATGATCTTAAAAAATTTACCTGTATCATTAGGCCCTTTTTTCGTCTGCATCTCTAAATCCTCTCTGACGAGATATCGGGGCGGGTGAACTAACCACAACTCAGCACCCGCAGCCATGTAGCTTATGGTTATCCATCTAATTCAGATGCAATTTTCATTCCGATAGAGAAAATCCAAATCTGTATTAATATTCAATACCTTCCGTTAGAATGAATTTATAACGTTGGGCCAATAAATGTAATTAAGTGTCAAATATTGGCATAATTGTAATAGGGAGGCTTCTGCCGGGGGCCTCTCTATGCCTTTTAACCCCAAACTGCAAATAAATGTGCAAATTATCATGATAGTTCAATAGATTCCATTAATCTTACAGCTTCACAAATCCAATATGACGAAAATCATGTATGTTGTTCACTTCATTGATATAATTGAGCTTATGAGGTTTCCTCTGTCCGTGTCGGCAGCGTTTGGTGTGTGCCGAAGGCGGCACGCTGTGACCGATCCGGCAACAAGAAGGATAGGAGGAAAGTGAAGTATGAACAGGGGAGTGTTGTACGCGGTGCTAGTATCAGCCATGTTGTTCCTGGTGCCCGAAGCAAGGGGCCAGGCAAGCGAAGGTGGGGGGCCGCAGATGCCTCCGGCTCGTCAGATACCTGGCATCACAGCCGAGGACATGTTTCCCCGTGGCTGTGTGGACTGCCACGTCAACCGACCGGACATTGGCAGGGACGTGCGTCTTAGCACAATCATGAGGGAGTGGAGCAAGGAGGTGGAGCCCAAATTCCTTGAGAAAGCTCAGGCCGCTGCGACTGAGGGAGTCAAACTGGTGGGAAAACACCCGGCGGGAGCTGAAAAGATTACAGACATCCCAGCTGGCTGCCTTACGTGCCATGGCAAGTCTTCACGGACAGCCCCGACATTCTCAAGGATGATGCATCTCTACCATCTCGCCGGAGGGGACGAGAACCCCTATCTCACGGTCTTCCAGGGAGAATGTACTTACTGCCATAAGCTCAACAAGACCACAGGTGCATGGTCTATGCCAAGCGCCCCCGAGAAATGAGCGCAATCAGGAGGTAAAGGGATAAAGGCAGAAACGCAGAAAGCCACCATATCAAGAATCCAGGAGGAGGCTGTATGGGAGGCAATCAGGCCCATGCAGCCTTCTCTAGGGGCGCAAATGTGGACAATTTTCGTTTCCATGACCTCAGGCATGAATTTGCTTCCAAACTCATGCAAAAGGGCCATGACCTCTACGTGGTCCAGAGCCTGCTGGGGCACAGCGACGGCAGAATGACGCAGGGATATGCCCATCTGAGAGTGGAATCCATCAGGGAAGCGGTCAAGACGCTGGACGAGGGGCACAAAAAGGGGCACAGTGAAAAGGAAAAAGGGGCTGCATCTGCTGCAACCCCTTAATTTCATTGGCGTCCCCAAGGGGATTTGAACCCCTGCCGCCGCCTTGAAAGGGCGGTGTCCTAAGCCAGGCTAGACGATGGGGACTTTAATTGGTGAGCCGCGAAGGATTCGAACCTTCGACCCACGCCTTAAAAGGGCGTTGCTCTACCAACTGAGCTAGCGGCCCATTCCCGTAACCTATTACTTTACCCGTAAAAACCCTTTGATGTCAACGGACGAGCGGCCTTCCGGGGCAGTGGGCGAGGGGCTCGGAGAGAGCGAGGGGTCAGGCCCCTTTCGAGCGCATATAGGCGAGGAGGCCCCCTTTCTCGACGAGTTCCGCCTCGCGCTCGTTGAGGTTGGCCTCCACCTCGAAAGTGTAACCCTTTGTCAGGTTCTCCACGGCGCATGAGCTGCCCTTGAGGCAGCCCTCGAGGTCCTTTATCAGGAGCCGGTCTCCCTGCTCGATGCGGTCCCGGTCGGCCTTGTCCCTGAAGGCGAGGGGGAGGACCCCGAAATTGATGAGGTTCGACCGGTGAATCCGGGCGAAGCTCTTGGCTATTACGGCCTGAAGCCCCAGGTGCATGGGCGCTATGGCCGCGTGCTCCCTGGAGGACCCCTGGCCGTAGTTCTCTCCGCCCACTACGATGAAGCCGCTTTTCTCAGCCCTCGCCCGGGCGCTGAATTCCGCGTCCACCCCGTGGAAGACATACTCCGAGATGGCCGGGATGTTCGACCTCAGGGGCAGTATCTTGGAGCCCGCGGGCATGATATCGTCCGTGGTGATGTTGTCCCCCAGGGCAAGGAGCACCGGGGCCTCGATTTCGCGCCCCGGAGGGGCCTTTATGGAGACCTCCTTTATATTAGGGCCCTTGACGATCTCCACGCCGGAGCGGTCCTTCGGCGGAGGCACCAGCATGTTGTCGTTCGTGAGATAGGTGTCGGGCTCCCCGAACTCCTCCACTGTAACGTCCGTTTCCATGGGGTCTACGAACTCCCCCTTCACGGCAAAGAGCGCGCAAAGAAGTGGGTTCATTAAAAAGACGAGGGCGTTCTTGTTCCCGCTCCTTCCCAGGAAGTTGCGGTTATAGGAGCGGACCGAAACGTGGCCTGTGCCCGGCGTTCCGCCCATGCCTATGCAGGGGCCGCAGGAGGCCTCGAGCATCCTCGCCCCGGCGGCCACCATTTCGGAGGCGTAGCCGTCGCGGGAGAGCATCTCGTAGACGTTCTTCGACCCAGGGTTCACAAGCAGGCTCACGCCCGGGGCGACGCTCCTGCCCTTGAGCACGGAGGCCACCTGCCTCATCGTCTGATAGGAGGAGTTCGTGCAGCTTCCGATGCAGGCCTGGTTTATCTTCGCCCCCGCAAGCTGCCTTACGGGCACTACGTTGTCGGGGCTGTGGGGTCTGGCGGTCAGGGGCTCCATGGCAGAAAGGTCGAGCTCTATCTTCTCGGAGTATTCCGCGTCCGCGTCCGCCCGCAGCTCCGTCCAGTCCCGCTCCCTCCCCTGGGCCTTTAAGTAATGTCGCGTCCTCTCGTCGCTCGGGAAAATAGAGGTCGTAGCCCCAAGCTCGGCCCCCATGTTAGTGATGGTGGCCCTCTCCGTCACGCTGAGGTCTTCCACGCCGGGACCCCCATACTCCATGATCCTGCCCACTCCCCCCTTGACCGTGAGCCTCCTGAGTAGCTCGAGTATGACGTCCATCGCCGTGACCCAGGGCCTCCTTAGCTTCCCCTTTAGATTTACCAGCACGACCTTGGGCATCTTGAGCTCAAACGGCGCTCCGGCCATGACCGTGGCAGCGTCGAGCCCTCCCACGCCTATGGCTATCATGCCGATGCCCCCGCCGGTGGGGGTGTGGCTGTCGGTGCCGAGGGCCACCTTGCCGGGGGCGGAAAACCGCTCGAGGTGGACCTGGTGGGATATGCCGTTTCCGGGCCTCGAGAACCAGGCCCCGAACTTCGCCGCCGCGCTTTCGAGAAAGGCGTGGTCGTCGGCGTTCATGAAATCCGACTGGAGCATGTTGTGGTCCACGTACGAGACGGCGAGGGGGGCCTTTACCTCGGGGACGCCGATGGCCTCGAACTGAAGCCAGGCCATGGTGCCAGTGGCGTCCTGGGTGTAGACGTGATCCACGTGGAGGCCTATGCGGCTGCCGGCCCTGGTGTCGCCGTAAGCCCGGTGGGCCTCGAAAATCTTCTGGACTATATTGAGCCCCATATCGAACAGCTCCTCTTAAGTGATTATTATCGAATCAGATATCTAATTTAGCACACGCTAACGGGATAATTCCAAGCGCGTTGCCCCGACAATCGAAGGGACGGTATTTGACATTATCTTTATAAAAAAGTATCATTTAATTAGGTACCGGAGAGGATCAGAGATAAACTAAAACTCCAGGGGTAACTATGTTTGAGAAGTTCACAGAGCGCGGCAGGAAGATAATAATCTACGCCAAGGAAGAGGCCGAGAGAAGGCAGAACGACTACCTTGGCACGGAACACCTGTTGCTTGCAGTCCTCAGGGAGGAGGACTCTCTCCCGGTGGCAATCCTCAAGAAGATGGGTCTCACGATCGAGGACCTCCGCATGGAGATAGAGAGGAATCTTCCCCTTGGTAACAATATCCTGACCTTCGGAGACGTGCCGTTTACGCCGAGGGCCAAAAAGGTGCTGGAGCTTGCCGTGGAGGAGGCTCGCCTCCTCGGGCACAGCTACATAGGGAGCGAGCACCTCCTCTTGGGACTCGTCAGGGAAGACGAGGGCATAGCGGGCAAGATACTCAGAAACTACGGCGCCAACCTGCTCGGGGCGCGCCAGCTTGCCATCAACCTATCGATGAAGACCGCTCCCCACGCAAAGGAGAAGAAGAGCTCCACTCCGGCTCTCGACGAGTTCGGCAGGGACCTCACGAAGCTCGCCGGCCAGAACGCCCTCGACCCCGTCATCGGGCGCGAGACGGAGATCGAGCGCATAATGCAGATCCTGGGCAGGAGGATAAAGAACAACCCCGCCCTCATCGGCGAGCCCGGCGTGGGAAAGACCGCCATAGTGGAAGGGCTGGCGCAGAAGGTCGTGGAAGGCGAAGTGCCAGAGAACCTTTTAGGAAAGCGCATCGTATCGCTTGACCTCGGGAGCCTCATCGCTGGCACCAAGTACAGGGGCCAGTTCGAGGAGAGGCTCAAGGTCGTGATGAAAGAGGTCATCCAGGCCGATAACGTAATCCTCTTCATAGACGAGTTCCATACCCTCGTGGGCGCCGGTGCGGCCGAGGGCTCGGTGGACGCCTCCAGCATGCTCAAGCCCGCCCTTTCGAGGGGCGAGATCCAGTGCATAGGCACCTCCACGCCCAACGAATACCGCAAGCACATAGAAAAGGACGGGGCCCTCGAGAGGAGGTTCCAGCCCATTTACGTGCACCCGCCCCAGACGGACGAGGCCATCGAGATACTCAAGGGGCTGAGGAGCAGGTACGAGAGCCACCACAAGGTCAAGTACACGGACGCGGCCCTGGAGGCCGCCGTGAGGCTCTCGGACCGCTACATTACGGAGCGCTTCCTCCCCGACAAGGCGGTGGACGTCATCGACGAAACGGGCTCTAGAATAAAGCTGAAGAGGTATATGCAGCCTTCCGAGCTCAAGGACCTAGAGCAGGACCTCCAGAGGCTCGGCAAGGAGAAGAACCTCTACGTCAAGCTCCACGACGTCGAGAAGGCCGCCGCGGTGAGGAGGGAGGAGGAGAAGACCAAGGCCCTGGCCGAGGAGATCCGTAACCAGTGGAAGGAGAACCTCAACAAGGAGGTCCCCATCGCCAGCGACGACGACGTCTCCTACACGGTGGCCAAGATGACCGGCATACCCCTTACGAAGATAGAGGAGAAGGAAACGGACAAGCTCCTCCGGATGGAAGAGCACCTTCACAAGAGGATAGTCTCTCAGGACGAGGCTCTCTCCGTGGTCTCCAAGGCCATAAGGCGCTCCAGGGCCGGCCTGAAGGGAAGCAAGAGGCCCATCGGCTCTTTCTTCTTCCTCGGCCCCACCGGCGTGGGCAAGACCGAGCTTGCGAAGGCTCTCGCCGAATATATGTTCAATGACGAGAACGCCCTGGTGAAGATAGACATGTCGGAGTACATGGAAAGGTTCAACGTCTCGAAGCTCACCGGAGCCCCTCCGGGCTACGTGGGCTACGAGGAGGGCGGACAGCTCACAGAGAAGATAAGGAAGAGGCCTTACTCGGTGGTCCTTTTCGACGAGATAGAGAAGGCGCATCAGGATGTATTCAACATACTGTTGCAGGTTCTTGACGAGGGCGTGCTGACCGATACGTTCGGAAGGAAGGTCGATTTCCGCAACACGGTCATCATCATGACCTCGAACCTCGGGGCCCGCATCATCGACAAGGCCACCCCCATGGGCTTTGCGAAGGCCTCCGAAAAGGATGTCTACGACCAGATAAAGGACAACGTTCTGGGCGAGCTCAGGAAGACGTTCAACCCCGAGTTCCTGAACCGTGTTGACGAGACCGTGGTCTTCCACCCTCTGAGCAGGGAGGACCTGATTGCGATAATAGACCTCCTCGTTGAAGAGACAAACAAGAAGCTCATAGAGCAGGAGCTTATCGTGGAGCTCGACGCCACGGTGAAGGAATGGCTGCTGGAGAAGTACTACCAGCCCTCCTACGGCGCGAGGCCCATGAGAAGGGCCGTGCAGCGCGAGATAGAGGACCCGCTTTCGGAGGAGATTCTTAAGGGCAGGTTCAAGGGAGTCAACAAGGTCCGCGTTGTCATGGAGGGCGGGGCTCCGTCCTTTGTCGAGGTCGATAAGGCCGTACTGACGGGGGTCAACTGACGGGGCACCCGAACATTGCGGTGGAACTGAAGAAATGCCTGCGCCCTCACGTATTTACCGTGAGGGCGCATACTTTTAGGGAGAAGCGGTTTGAAGGCTAAAGCTATCGTCATATGGATTATTCTGGCTTTTGGCGTCGCCGTCGTCGTCTTTAACGCTGTCAAGGGCGACAGGGCGCCCAGGGCGCCCCTAGTGGCGGAGGGCTTCAAGGCCCCCGACGTCGAGGTCCGGGACTTTAGCGGGAATTCCTGGAGGTTCTCGGCCCATAGGGGCGACGTGGTTTTCATCAACTTCTGGGCCAGCTGGTGCAAGGAGTGCCGCGAGGAGATGCCTTCGATTCAGAGCCTCTACGACAGGATGAAACCCAACCCCGGCTTCGAGATGGTGCTGATCATCTATAACGAAGACCCGCGCGATGCGGCGAAGTTCATGGAAGAAAACAACTACACGATGCCCCTTTACGTCGACCCCGGAGGCGCGGCGGCCCGTTCCTTCGGCCTTACGGGCGTCCCCGAGACTTACATCGTCTCAAAGGAAGGCATACTGAAGAAGAAGGTAATAGGCCCCGCCGACTTCTCCGACCCCAAGGCGGCGGAGTTCATCGTCCGCCTTCTCGAAGGCGGAGAGGGAAAGTAGAGCCCGGTTCCCCGGGACGCCTCCCCGGCAGGGTGGAGGTCAGCGCCTGCTCCTCAGCTTGGCCAGCAGCCTCAGTATCTCGATGTAGAGCCACACAAGCGTGACGATGAGGCCGAAGGCGCCGTACCACTCCATGTATTTCGGAGCGCCGGCCTCGGCCCCGCGCTCTATGAAGTCGAAGTCGAGCACGAGGTTCAGGGCCGCCACCGTCACCACGAAGACGCTGAAACCTATTCCGATTACGCCGCTATCGTGGATGAAGGGCATGTGGATGCCGAATATGCCGAGGATCCAGGTGGCCATGTATACGAGGAAGATGCCCCCGGTTGCCGCCACCACGCCGAGCTTGAAGTTCTCGGTGACCTTTATCCACCCCGACTTGTAGGCGATGAGAAGCCCGAAGAGCGTCCCCAGCGTAAGCCCCACGGCCTGTATGACGATGCCGGGGTACATGGCCTCGAAGACCGACGAGAGCCCGCCGAGCACGAACCCTTCAAGCAGGGCGTAGGCCGGGGCGGTGAAGCCGGCCCACTCCTTTTTGAAGACAGTCACGAGGGCCACCACCAGGCCGCCGATGGCCCCGCCCATTATCCAGGGATAGACCGCCGCCGGGTTGCCGCTCCTGAAGAATATGCCCCACGTCCACCACGCCCCCACAAGGAGTATCGCCAGAAGGAGGCCGGTCTTGTTCACCGTGCCCTGCACCGTCATGGCGTTCGATGCGTCAACCGCCCTCAGCCCTCTGAATGTCTTGTCAGTCAAGGCGGGATTTGCTGTTCTCATCTATGACCTCCGATTCGTTCCCTATTCAATTACGACCATGTTGTCGCGGTGGATGACCTCTTCGGAATACCGGTAGCCGAGCACTCCTTCTATCTCCGAGGTCTTCCTGCCCTTTATTTTTTCAAGCTCGTCGGACGAATAATTCGTTATCCCCTTGGCCACGCGCCGCCCCTGCGAGTCTACGCAATAGACCGCGTCGCCGACGCTGAAAGAGCCCTCCACGGAGGCTATGCCGGAAGGCAGGAGGCTCTTCCCCTTTTCGGTCACGGCCTTGGCAGCGCCGTCGTCGAGCGCTATGGAGCCCTTCATCCTCAGGCCGAAGGCTATCCAGCTCTTTCGGGCCGCCAGCCTTCCGGCGGCGGGCCTGAACTCCGTGCCGTGGTGTTTTCCCTCGATCAGGGAGACGAGCAGGGCTGGCTTGTGACCGTTAATGATGTTCACGGTTATTCCGCATTTCATAGCCTTTTGGGCGGCCAGGAGCTTCGAGTACATGCCCCCGGTGCCGTACTCGCTGCCGGCCGCGCTGGCCCTCTCCAGCATCTCGCCGCTTACGGACGTCACCCTTCTTACGATAGAGGCCCTCTTGTGCTTCCTGGGGTCCTTCGTGTAGAGTCCCGCCACGTCGGAGAGAATGACGAGGCGGTCGGCCTCGATGAGGGCGGCCACGAGGAAGGCAAGCTGGTCGTTGTCGCCAAAGCGTATCTCGTCGGTGGCTACCGTGTCGTTTTCGTTCACCACCGGTATCAGGCCGTGCTCGATCAGGGCGGTAATCGTGTTCTTGGAGTTTATGTACATCTTCCGGTCCGCGAGGCCGTCCCTCGTAAGGAGAACCTGGGCGACCTGTTGCTTGAAGGCCTTGAAATGTTTTTCGTAAAGCCACATGAGGGAGGGCTGCCCGGCGGCGGCCGCGGCCTGCTTGAGCATTATGCTGTGGGGCCTCCTGTTGAGCCCCATCTTCTTCATCCCCGCCGCGATGGCCCCCGAGGAGACGAGCACCACCTGGTGGCCCCTGTCGTGAAGGGCCGAGACGGCCTTGGCGATGGAGCGTATGCGCCTGGTGTTGAGGCCCGCGCCGCCCCCCGCCACGATGTTGCTGCCTATCTTGACGATTATCCTCATTTGGCCGTCTTCCTCGAAAGGTATTCCACTATCTCGGTCACCCCGGCGCCCGTCACTGCGGACACCGCGAAAAAATCGACCCCCTTAGTCTTGCAATAATCTCTGAGCCTGTCAAGCTTTTCGTCGTCCTTCGCGTCGGTCTTCGTGGCGGCCACGGCCTGGGGCTTCTTCATGAGCTCCGCGGAATATAGTTTCAGCTCGCGGTTGACGGTCTCGAGGTTATCGACCGGGTCGCCCTCGGCGCCCTGGGATATGTCCACGAGGTGAAGGAGAATCGAGGTGCGCTCCACGTGCCTCAGGAACTGGTGTCCCAGGCCGGCCCCCTTGTGCGCCCCCTCTATCAGGCCGGGGATGTCGGCCACCACGAAGCTCCTCCACTCCTCGCCAGCCTTCACCACGCCGAGGTTGGGCACCAGGGTGGTGAAGGGATAGTTGGCCACCTTTGGCCTGGCCGCGGAGATAACCGATATGAGCGTGGATTTGCCCGCATTCGGAAGCCCGATGAGCCCCACGTCTGCCAGGAGCTTCAGCTCCACGATAAGGTCCCGTTCCTCGCCCTCCAGGCCGCCCTGGGCGAATCTCGGGGCCTGACGCGTGGGGGTGGCGAAATGGGCGTTGCCGAGGCCTCCCTTGCCCCCCCGGGCCGCCATGAACTCGGCGCCCTCGGAGTCCAGGTCGGCGAGCACCTCCTCCGTCTCGGCGTCCTTTATGACGGAGCCCACGGGGACCCTTATTACCACGTCCCTGCCGTCGGCCCCGTGCTTTTTCTGGCCCATGCCGTGGCGGCCGTTCTGCGCCCGGTAGAGGCGCTGGTACCTCAGGTCCAGGAGGGTGTTCAGGCTTCCGTCGGCTCTCAATATGACATGGCCCCCGCGTCCGCCGTCGCCCCCGTCGGGCCCGCCCCGGGGGACGTACTTTTCGCGCCGGAAGCTAACGCACCCCTTTCCGCCGTCTCCGGCCATCACGTGGATTTTAACGTAGTCTATGAATTGCATATAGAAAATGAAAAAGGCGGCCTGGGGCCGCCTTCGTTTAACCTATAGTGTCCCTTTCAAATAGGCCGTGGTCTTAGGCCTCGGCGGGGTAGACGCTTACCTGCACCCTCTGCTTGCCCTTGCGCTCGAAAGCCACCACGCCGTCTATCAGCGAAAAGAGGGTGTCGTCGCTTCCGCGCCCCACGTTAGCGCCGGGGTGCATCTTGGTGCCCCTCTGCCTCACGAGGATATGGCCGGCCCTTACGGGCTGTCCCCCGAACCGCTTCACCCCGAGGCGCTTGCTCTCGCTGTCGCGGCCGTTCCTTGAGCTTCCAACTCCCTTTTTATGAGCCATTATTGAACCCCCCTGATGTCCTTGATCTTAAGGGTGGTGAAATCCTGCCTGTGGCCCCTGTGACGCCTGTATCCCTTTCGGGTCTTGTGCTTAAAGATGACCACCTTCTTGTCCTTGCCCGAGCCCACCACCTCGGCGGTAACGCTGGCGCCTTCGAGGTAGGGTTTCCCTAGGACCGTCTTGTCGCCGTCCACCACCGCGAGCACCTTGTCGAGCGTGACCTCCGAGCCCTCGTCGGCCTGGAGCTTCTCCACCTTCATGAAATCTCCTGATGCGACCCTGTACTGCTTGCCGCCTGTTTCGACCACTGCGTACATAATAGCTGTCCTCCTGAATCTAATATTCTATAAATATCCCCGTATAAAGTCAATCGGCGGCGGCCGAGGTGAGCTATCAGGATAGAGATACCCGAGGACCTGAGGGAGAAGATGGGCTTCGCCCCCCGGCCGGGCTGGACGTAGTGACAAGCGGGTCTTACGCGAAGGCCCCGGTGCGTCCCATAAGAAATATAGACCTCCTCTCGTATGTCCTCATCCAAACGTTAGGGCGGCCCGGCCCGGTTGTCAAGCCCCGGTATGCCATGAGAAACTGCTTTGGGAATTTATGGTTTGCGGGGTAAAATTCTGCCGTAAATATGCTATCATCGTGAATCCATATTTTCTGGGAGGGTTGCCGCTTTGCCGGAGAAAAAACAGGTAACAGTGGGCCTCATTGGCTTTGGCACCGTGGGTACGGGCGCCGTGCGCATTCTGCTTGAAAACGCCGGGCTCATAAAGTCCCGCCTGGGCTTCCCCTTGGTGCTCAAGCGCATAGCGGACAAGGACTTGAAGACCGACCGGGGCCTGAAGCTCCCGAAGGGGATTTTAACGGCCGACGCCTCCTCGGTCCTCGAGGACCCCGAGATAGACGTGGTGGTGGAGCTCATAGGCGGTATCAGGCCCGCCAAGGACTTCATACTTAAGGCCATAAGGAATGGCAAGCACGTAGTGACGGCCAACAAGGCGCTCATTGCCCAGGAGGGGAACGAGATCTTCGCCGAGGCGAAAAAGCACGGCGTGAGGCTGGGGCTCGAGGCCTCCGTGGCCGGCGGGATCCCCATCATCAAGGTGCTCCGCGAGGGCCTCGTGGCGAACAATATCCTTTCGGTGTACGGGATAATAAACGGCACGGCGAACTACATCCTTACGAAGATGACCGACGAGGGCGCGGATTTCGGGACGGTGCTCAGGGAGGCGCAGGAGCTGGGCTACGCCGAGGCGGACCCCACCTTCGACGTGGAGGGACAGGACTCGGCACACAAGCTCGCCATACTCGCTTCGCTGGCCTTCGGCATTCCGCTTTCCTACGACAAGGTCTACCGCGAGGGCATCACGAAGATAACGCCCCTGGACATAGGCTTCGCCAGCGAGCTGGGCTTCAAGATAAAACTCCTGGCGATTGCCAAGTCCTCGGAGGGGGGAGTGGAGCTCCGCGTGCATCCGACCATGGTGCCCCAGGAGCACCTGATATCCAAGGTGGACGGGGTCTTCAACGCCGTCTACGTGCAGGGCGACGCCGTGGGCGACACGCTCTATTACGGCCGGGGCGCGGGCGACATGCCCACCGGGAGCGCTGTGGTGGGGGACATAGCCGATATCGGCCGGGGCATAGTGGGAGGGGCCAGAAGGCCGGCCCTGCCGTTTGCGGGAAAGAGGATCAAGATTAAAAAGATAGAGGACATCTCCTCGATGTATTATTTCCGCTTTACGGCGCTCGACAAGCCGGGCGTGCTATCGAAGATCTCTGGCATTCTCGGCAAGAATAAGATAAGCATCGCCTCGGTCATCCAGAAGGGCAGGAAGGCCGGCGGCTCGGTGCCCGTGATAATACTGGCCCACAGGTCCAGGGAGCGCGAGGTGCGCCGCGCCGTGCGCGAGATAGACAAGCTCAAGGTGGTCTCGGAGCCCACCTTCTTCATCCGGGTTGAAGGAGCGGAAGAGTAGGGTTAAAATATAGACGGAAGCCCGAGCGCCAAGGGAGAGGAGAGAGCGCGACCGTGGTCGACAACGAGGACATCCAGCCCGACAAGTCCATAGACATCAAGGGCCTCGTCTGCCCCTTCACCTTCGTCAAGGCCAAGCTTGCCATAGAGGAGATGGAGGTTGGCAAGGTGCTCGAGATAATACTGGACTACGAGGAGGCTTCCCGCAGCATCCCCAAGAGCATGGAGGACCACGGGCAGACCGTCCTTGCCGTGGACAAGATAAACGACACCGACTGGCGTCTTCTCATACGGAAGGAGACAGACTGATGGATTTCACCGAGGAGCAGCTCCACCGCTACTCGCGGCACATAATCCTCCCTGAAGTGGGCGGGAAGGGCCAGAAGAAGCTCCTGGGGGCGAAGGTTTTCATGATAGGCGCCGGGGGGCTGGGATGCCCGGTGGGCTACTACCTTGCCGCGGCCGGGGTGGGGACCATCGGCGTGGTGGACAACGACGAGGTGGAGATAAGCAACCTCCAGAGGCAGATCGCCCACAGCGTCCGCACCATCGGCAAGCCCAAGGTGGAGTCCCTGCGGGATACGCTCCAGGGCCTCAATCCCGACGTAAACGTCGTGGGCCTGCGCGAGCGCCTGACCAAGGACAACATAAAGGACTTTATCGCCGACTACGACATCGTCGTGGACGGCAGCGACAACTTTCCCACCCGCTACCTCGTAAACGATGCCTGCGTGATGATGAACAAGCCCCTCATAAGCGGCGCCATACTCCGGTTCGAAGGGCAGGTTACCACGATAATCCCCGGCGAGGGGCATTGCTACCGCTGCCTCTTCGAGGAGCCCCCGCCGCCGGGCCTTGTTCCCTCCTGCCAGGAGGCCGGTGTGCTGGGCGTACTTCCGGGGGTGATTGGCGCCCTCCAGGCCACGGAGGTCCTGAAGATCATCCTTGGCAAGGGAGAGGTCCTTAAGAACGAGCTCCTCATCTACAGCGCCCTCCAGGCCAGCTTCAGGAAGGTTAAGGTGCCTCGCCGGGCCGACTGTCCGGTCTGCGGCGAAAACCCGACCATAACGGAGCTCCAGGACTACGACGCGGGCTACTGCGCTCCGAGGTAACCCCATGAACCGTCCCGGGGCGGGGAACTCGCCCGAGGTCCTGAACCACTCGAATCATTGGGCGCTGTCATTGATATGAGCTACATCACCATACCCAGAGAGTTCGTTAACAAGATTGCAAGGCATTCCCTCGAGGTCTTCCCCAAGGAGGCCTGCGGTCTGCTGGCAGGCAGGGGCCGCGAGGTCACGAGGCTCTACCGTCTGCGAAACGCCAACGATTCGGAGGCCACCTACGCCCTGGACCCCAAGGAGCAACTCGGCGCCATGAAGGATATGGAAGGGGAGGGCCTGAAGCTGCTTGCCATATATCATTCCCACACGGGCTCGTCCGCCTCTCCCTCGGCCTCCGACGTGGCCCGCGCCTTCTTTCCCGGGACGCGCGAGGAGAACTTCCCAGGCGTGGCGTACGTAATCGCGAACGTCACCGGAAAGTCGATGAGGGAGTTAAGGGCTTTCCTGATAAGGGGGCAAGGGGTGGAGGAGATAGAGATAAGGCAGTTGCCCTGACTGGGTGCTCCGGGTGCGCCCTTTCTTCGGTCGCCCTCGCAATGGCAGCTTATTATCGTTATAATTAACCATGCCTGAGAAGAGGGAAGACAAGGGCGATGAAAATTCCACCTTCGGGGTGCTCTGGCGCGCCAGCCTCGTGGGAATTCACCTGGTGGCCGCCACCTTCGTGGGGTTCGTGATAGGCCATTTCATAGACAAGTACCTCGGCACCAGGCCGTGGTTCACGCTTATATTCCTCTTCATAGGGATAGGGGCGGGGTTCCGGGAGGTCTTCAAATACGCCAAGTTCGGCGGCAACTCGGAGAGAAACAGGAAATGATGCGCCGCGTCTATAAACTGGCCGCCCTAATCGTTATCCCGCTGGCCCTGGCCTCGGCCTTAATAGAGCCCGTGAAGCTCCCCCTGGGGATAGTGGCGGGCGCCGTCCTGGCGGCGGTCAACTTCAGAGGGATGCACCGCAATCTGCAGGGCCTCATGGAGACCGAGAGGCCCACGGTAAAACTAGCCGTCCTGAGCGTCGTCCGCCTTCTAATCGTTTTTACGGCGATAATACTTCTCGCCGCCCTGAAGGCCGTGAACCTCATAGGCCTCATGGTGGGGTTCACGGTTGTGGTGGTGCTGGTGGTCAAGGAAGGCTACTCGGAATCGCAGAGGGAGTTGCCGTAAGGTCCGGCGGCTCACGTACACTCTCAGCGTAAAGTATAGAAGCCCCCCGGTAGCTGTGATATAATCCGTCCTATGGTTACGGATGCGCAGATCAGGGAGGCCCATTCCCGTATCTCGGCGCACGTCTATCGCACGCCCGTCATATACTCCGGCTCGCTGAGCCGGCTCACCGGCGCGCAGGTGTATCTCAAGTGCGAAAACTTTCAGAAGACGGGCTCTTTCAAGGTCCGGGGGGCGTTCAACAAGCTCTCGGGCCTCAAGAAGGGCGCGAAGGTCATAGCCGCCTCCATGGGCAACCACGCCCAGGGCGTTGCCGCGGCGGCTTCGGCCCTGGGAATGAAGGCCACCATAATAATGCCCGAGGGGGCCTCTCCGGCCAAGGAAAGCGCCGTGCGTTCCTACGGCGCGGAGGTCGTCATCCGCGGACATACCCTCTCGGAAGCCATAGACTTCGCCCGTGGCAGAAGGGGCTTTGCCTTCATACACCCTTATGACGACGAGGATATAATCGCCGGGCAGGGGACCATAGGCGTCGAGCTGGCCGGTGAGATGGCGGAGGCGGACTACGTGATGGTTCCCGTGGGCGGCGGCGGCCTCATCTCCGGAATATCCACGTTCATCAAGTCAGTCTGGCCCAAGGCCAAGGTCATAGGCGTGCAGGCCGGGGCCGCCACCTCGGCCCGCGATTCCTTCAAGAAGCGCAGAGCAGTGCAGAGAAGGTCGGAGCCTACACTGGCCGACGGAATAGCAGTGGGCAGGGTCGGGCGCATTACGCTCAGGCACATGCTCAAGTACGTGGACGACGTGAGGGCCGTGTCGGAGGCATCGATAGCGCGGGCGGTGCTTCTGCTCATGGAACGCAGGAAACTGGTGGTCGAGGGTTCGGGCGCCGTGGGCCTTGCCCTCCTTCTTGAGGATGCTGTAAGATTCAGGGGCAAGACGGTGGTTCTCGTTGTAAGCGGGGGGAACATCGACTTCACCCTCGTGGACAGGATAATCGAGCGCGGCCTTGCCGAGAGCGGGCGCGTGGGCACCCTGGAGGCCGTGATAGACGACGTCCCGGGCTCGCTCCACAGTCTCACGGGAATTGTCGCGCGCGAGAGGGGGAACATCCTGACCGTGGTCCACGACAGGCTTTCCAGGGGGCTCCCCATCCAGAAGACGTCCGTGAGGGTCACCCTGGAGGTGAAGGGGCGAAAGCATCTGGACGAGGTAATATCAGCGATAAGGAAAGAAGGCATAGAGGTTAAGGAGGTCCCGTAATGATAGAGCTCGATTTCGGAAACATGATGTCCGACGTGATAGGCGAAAACGGCCTCTCGGAGCGGCAGGTGGAAAACCTCAGGCCCGCCTGCGCAAAGGCCCACGTAGAGATCGCCGAGCGAAAGTGGCCCGGCCTCGCCTTCATGGACCTCACCGAGCAGGACACTTCGCAGGTGAAGGAGGCCGCCAGGGATGTCCGGGGACACTCGGAAAACTTTCTACTCTTGGGCATAGGAGGTTCGGCCCTCGGCCCAAAGACGATACTGGAGGCCATGAGCCCCATGAACAACCTCAGGCGGAGCCCGAGGGTGTTCATCTACGACAACGTCGATCCCGTAACGCTCACCAACATCCTCTCCATGATGGACCTGGACAAGACCACCGCTTGCGTGGTCACCAAGTCCGGAAGCACCGCCGAGACCATGGCCTCGTTCATGATCCTCTACGACAGGATGACGGGGACCAAGGGCAAGATAGTGGCCATTACGGACCCCAAGAAGGGCTACCTTAGGCAGATCGCCGAGAAGGACAAGCTGACGGCCCTCACCATCCCCCCCGACGTGGGAGGCAGGTACTCGGTGCTCTGCCCCCTGGGGCTTCTGCTTGCCGAGGTGATAGGGGTCGACTGCGACGAACTTCTCGCCGGCGCGGCGAGGATGCAGGAGAAGTGCTCGGACCCCGAGCCCTGGAAGAATCCGGCGTATCTTTACGGGTCGATGCTTCACATAATGGACAAGGAAGAAAAGAGGAACATAAACGTGATGGTGCCTTACTCCGACAGGCTGAGGCCCCTGGCCGAGTGGTACTGCCAGCTCTGGTCCGAGAGCCTGGGCAAGCTAGGCATGGGCTCCACCCCGTATCCCTCTATAGGCACAACGGACCAGCACTCTCAGATGCAGCTCTGGATGGAGGGCCCCCGGGACAAGGTCGTGACCTTCATAAGGGTGGAGGACCACGGGGCAGATATAACCATCCCTCGGGTATTCAAGGACACGGGGGTGGCCTATCTGGGCGGGCATTCGATAAGCGAGCTCTTCAATTCCGAGGAGGAGGCGACAGAACTCGCCCTTGCCAAGGCCGGAAGGCCCAACATGAGGATAAAGGTCCCGAAGGTGGACGCCGCGCACCTGGGGGAACTCTTCTACTTCTTCGAGATAGCCGTGGCGTACGCGGGCTTCCTCTACGGCATCAACCCCTTCAACCAGCCCTCCGTTGAGATGTCGAAGAACTTCACCTACGGGATGATGGGCCGCGAGGGCTACGAGGAACAGCGCGCGGAAGTCGAGGAGGCGAGAAACAGGGTCACCTGCTGGCGGATTTAGTTAATACGGGGCCTCCCGAGTCAATGGGCCTGGCGCCCCGCTGGCCCCGGCTTGAGACGCGCGTAGGACTGACCCCGCGGTTCATGAACTAACTCCCATGCACCGTCGGGAATGCCCTGGGTTCATCGTCCGGTACCTGACCTGCGAGAGATTTCCCCCTTGCCCGGCGGATTCTCCGGTTGTCAGGGGTTTAAAAAAAGCTTTCGCAACGCTGGCTTTCCTAAAAATCACCCAATTTCGGGCGGTTAGGCGAAAAATAAAAAAGGTCTTGCAAAAAAATTAATTTACCCTTATTCTATGGTATGTTGAGGGCTAAGGTTGAAGTAGCACTTGAGAAGATTCGCGAGGGCCTCAAGACGGAGGGTGGCGATATCGAGCTCGTGGACGTGAGAAACGGCATTGTATACGTCAGGCTGATGGGGGCTTGCGCCACCTGCCCGATGTCAACCCTGACCATGAAGAACTGGGTGGAAACGAACCTCAAGGCCGAGGTCCCCGAGGTCAAGGCGGTCCAGGCGGTATGAGGCTCCATCGGAATAGGGCAGTCTGCGCCGCCCTGTGCGCTCTTCTTCTCGGCGCATTCGCCTTCCTTCAGGCCTCGACCGCCGGGGCGTCCTGCCAGCTTAACGACATCCGCTACTGGTCTTCCGAGAACTACACGCGCGTGGTCATAGACCTCAGCGAGGAAGTGAGTTTCCAAAAGGGCCGCTTGAGCAATCCCGACAGGCTTTATATCGACCTCACCGGCAGCCTTCTTCCCGGAAACCCGGAGAAGAGCCTCCAGATAGGCGAGGGGCCACTTAAGGGCGTGAGGGCGGCGCAGTTCGACCCCCGGACCGTGAGGGTGGTTCTGGACCTGGAGGGGGCGGAGGACTTCAAGGTGTTCACCCTGGACGGCCCGCCGAGGCTGGTGGTGGACATATTCGGCCCGGGGGAGAAGGCCCGTGAGGACGGCACGCCCGCAGTCCAGGCGATGAGCGATGGCGAAAAAGCGGCGGCCGTGGAGAAGATTGCCAGCGCAAAGAGCATCGAGAAGCGAAAGTGGCTTCCCGACGAAAAGGCGGACATCGACATCAAGCGTCCCAAAGTAGTGGTCGTGGACGCGGGACACGGTGGCCATGACCCAGGAGCGATCGGGCCAAACGGGATAAGGGAGAAGGACGTCGTCCTCGACGTCGCCAAGCAGATAAAGAAGAGGCTCGAGGCAAAGGGAGGCTACGAGGTCTATCTGACGCGGGACAGGGACGTCTACCTAAGCCTCGAGGAGCGCACCGTGATAGCCAACCAGAAGGACGCCGACCTCTTCGTTTCCGTTCACGCCAACGCCCACGACAGCAGAAACGTCAGGGGGCTCGAAACATACTTCCTCAACTACACCAACGAGAGAGAAGCCATCAAGGTCGCGGCAAGGGAGAACAAGATATCCGTAAGGAGGATGCAGAAGGCCCGCTCGGAACGCGAGGTCATTCTCGCCTCGCTTCAGCTCGACTATAACGTGAAGCAGTCCCTGGAGCTTGCCAACTACGTGCAGAACTCCATGGTGGGCGAGGTCGACAGGTGGTACACGGGAGTGAAGGACCTCGGCGTTAAGAATGCCCTTTTCTACGTGCTAGTGGGGGCCAAGATGCCTTCCGTGCTGGTGGAGGTCTCCTTCATCACCAATCCCGTCGAGGCCGGGAGGCTTAATTCGGAGGCCTACCGGAAGCGCGTCGCTGAAGGCATATCCTCGGGCATAGAGGAATACTTCGCCGCATTGCCCGCCGAGCAGAAAGTGGCGATGAGGTACTGATTGCCGGCGGGGAAGATCGAGCTTCTCCTTAAAGGCGGCACGGTCTTTGACGGCACCGGCGCGCCTCCCAGGCGCGCCGACGTAGGCATAAGCGGCGGCTCCATAGTCTACCTGGGCGACGGCCCGGTGCGGGCGGAAAGGACGGTCGACCTAAGCGGCCTCTCCGTCTGTCCGGGTTTCATAGACTGCCACGGACACTCGGAGTTCTCCCTCCTTGCCGACCCCAGGGCGCTCGGAAAGCTCCTTCAGGGCGTGACCACGGAGATAAGCGGAAACTGCGGTCTTTCGGCGGGGCCTCTCCGCGGGGCCGTGCGTAAGCGCCGCGAGGAAGACCTTAAGGAGTTCGACATCCCCGAGCGCTGGGAGACCCTTGAAGAATACCTGCCGATCCTCGAAAGCAGGGAGCCGGCGCTCAATTTCGCCACGCTGGCGGGGCACGGCTCCATAAGGGGCTCCGTGATCGGATACTCCGACAGGGAGCCCACGGCGAGGGAAATGGAGGAGATGAAACTCCTCCTGGGCGAGACACTTAAGGCCGGGGCCATAGGGCTCTCTTCCGGGCTCATATATCCGCCCGGGATGTATTCTGGCTCCGGCGAACTCGTCGAGCTGGCCCGGCACGGCCGCTCCGTAGCGGGAGAATTCATATATGCCTCTCACATGAGGAGCGAGTCCGACGGGCTCCTCGAGGCCATAGAGGAGACCCTGGGTGTGGGCGAGGGTGCGGGAGTGGCGGTTCACGTATCGCATATCAAGACCGCCGGGAGGCAGAACTGGCACAAGGCCGACGCGGCCATAGCGTTTATGGAGGAGGCCATCGCCAGGGGCCTGAGGGCCACGTGCGACCGCTATCCCTACACGGCCTCATCCACGGACCTAGATGCGGTGCTTCCCCGGTGGGCCTTCGAAGGGGGGGCGGAGGAAGAGATGAGGAGGCTCAGGGACCCGGCCGAGCGCGAGAGGCTCAAGGCCGAGCTGCCCGGGGACGATGAGACCTGGGAGGGCGTAGTTGTCTCGAGCGTGCCCGGAGAGCGGGGCAAGTGGCTCGAGGGACTGAGCATAAGGGAAATATCCCTTCGCATGGGCAAGGAGTGCAGGGAGGCCGTGCTCGACGTGCTTGCCGGGGAAGGCATCAGAGTGGGCGCGATATTCCACGGCATGGGCGAGGAGAACCTCTGGAAATTCCTCTCCCTGCCCTACGCCATGGTCGCCTCGGACAGCTCGGCCCGCTCGCCCGATGGGCCCACGGCTACGGGAAAGCCCCATCCTCGGGGGTTCGGCACCTTCCCCCGGTTCCTTAAGAACTTCCCTGGGGGCCTGAGCGGGGCAATCCACAAGGCCACCCTGCTTCCGGCCTCCACCTTCGGCCTCAAGGGCCGGGGCATGATAAGTGAAGGCTACAGGGCCGACATCGTGGCCTTCGACCCGGCGAGGCTCGCCGACAGGGCAACCTACGGGGAGCCCTTCCTTCTGCCTGAGGGTATAGTCCACGTTCTCGTAAACGGCGCCTTGGCCGTCAGCGACGGGGAGCCCACGGGCCTCAGGCCCGGCCGGGTTCTCCGGGGCGGCGAGTAAAAAGGCCTACAGCTTCCGCGTGATGTTAGTAAGCCTCGACCGAATATAGAGAATTTGCAATTCAAGCCTTCTCTGATATGATATTGGTAGCAAGGTGAAAACAAACAGGTTCTACATATATTCCCTCGTTCTCCTAAGCCTGCTCCTTGGCTACCTCGTCTACCAGATAATGAGCCCCTTCCTGAGGGCCATTGCGTGGGCCGTGGTGCTCTCGATTCTTTTCTACCCGCTCTATGCATACCTGGGCGCCCGCGTGAGATGGAGCTCTTTGGCCGCTATGGTCACCCTGGCGGTCATACTGGTTGTCATCATCGGCCCGGTTTCCTATCTCG
Organism: Nitrospirota bacterium; assembly: GCA_037385265.1. Classification (GTDB taxonomy): domain Bacteria; phylum Nitrospirota; class Thermodesulfovibrionia; order Thermodesulfovibrionales; family JdFR-86; genus JARRNG01. Next base: position 426 of record JARRNG010000013.1, on the reverse strand, counting down.
CGGTGCTCCTGGTGGGGGAGATACAGCATGTGGCCAATTACGTGGGCAACGGCGAAATGAACGCGATTGAAGGCATTCTGGACAAACCCAGGGTGAAGTGGTTTCTCGATAATATCGGTCCTGTATTCGGGGCGAGGGACGTGGACTACGGGAAGATCCTCGTCGATGGCATAAACAGCCTGGGGCGGAGCTTCCTCGAGCAGATAACCACCGGGGCAAAGAACGTGTTCACTGCCTTCGTGGACTTCGTCTTCATGTCGCTTACGATATTTTTTCTCCTCAGGGACGGCCCGAAATTTCTGGAGCGGTTCAGGGACTATATGCCCTTCTCGGAGGAGCAGAAGGACAGGCTCAAGATGCAGACGAAGGACATGGTTGTCTCCACCATATACGGGGGCGTCGTGGTGGCCCTGATCCAGGGCGCCA
>JARRNG010000012.1:0-35733 GCA_037385265.1 Nitrospirota bacterium | reverse complement strand
TCGACGCCGAAAACGAAAAGGGCGATCCTTATCACAACGAATACCCCGGCCTTGACCACGGCCACGGCGTGAAGGAGGGCGCTCACCGGCGTAGGCGCGACCATCGCCGCCGGTAGCCAGGAGTGAAGGGGCATGAGGGCAGACTTGGCGGTTCCCGCTATGAACAGAGCGAAAAGGACCACAATGAAGACAGCCGACGGTTCGCCCCCAAGTATCCCCCCGGGCGAGAAGTCCAGGGTGCCGGTCTTCCAATAGGTGAGAATGACCGCCATCAGGAGGAACGAAAGCGAGGTGCCCAGCAGATACGTGAGATACCGCCTGGCCCCGGCCATGGCCTCGGGGGTCTGCTTGTGGGCCACCAGGGGAAAGGTGCTCAGGGTGAGAACCTCGTAGAAGACAAACATCGTAAGGAGGTTGGCCGAAAAGGCCACACCCATCGCCGCCGAAAGCGCGATGGCGAAGAAAGAGAAATACCGGGTCTGGGCGTGCTCCTCAAGGGACCTCACGTATCCAATCGAATAAACAGACGTGATTATCCAGAGAAAAGAGGCCGTAAGGGCGAAAAACATCCCCAGAGCGTCCGCCCTGAAAGAAATCTCAAGCCCGGGCGCTATGGAGGCTGCCCTGAACTCGTAGGCCTTACCCTCTAGCACTCCGGGTAGCATGGAGGCGACTATGGCGAACATCGCCAGAGAGGCGAGCATCGTCCAGGCCTCCCTAACGTTGGGGCTACACGCGGAGAGCCTTATGAGCGCCGCGGCCGCAAGGGGAACCAACACGGCGTAGAACGGAAGGGGCGAGGCCATCGCTTCCATCACATCCTCCCCAGGAGCATTCCCGCGGCCTTGTACGCCACAGAGTAGGGCCCGGATGCGAACACCCCGAAGTAAACGCAAAGGCCGGCCATGACCCCAGTCGGGACGACCAGGCCCAGGGGCTCGCCCGCGGGCCCCTCATCCTCCGTCTCGGCAAAGTATATCCTCTCTATCACCCGCCAGAAGTAGACCGCCGTAAGGAGCGAGCTCAGGAGTATCACGGGCACGACGTACCACATGCCCGCCTCCAAGGCCCCCACCGACAGGTACCACTTGCTCACGAAGCCAACCGTAAGGGGAACCCCTATCATGGAGAGGGCGGCGATGGTGAAGGCGGCCATCGTAAAGGGCATCCTCCGGCCCAGGCCCGCAAGCTCGTCGATGTTCCTCTTGCCCGTGGAGTAGAGGATTATGCCGGCGCTCATGAAGAGAGCCCCTTTCATGAGGGCGTGATTGAGGATGTGAAGGAGGCTTCCGGCCATGGCCGTCTGTCGGGCAACGGCCGCGCCTATCACGATATATCCTATCTGCCCCACGCTCGAGTACGCCAGCATGCGCCTGATGTCTCTCTGCGCGATGGCCAGCACCGAGCCGGCGACTATCGCCACCGCCGATACCACGAGGAGTATCTTCGTAAAAGGCACTACTTGCATGTCGAACCTCACGTTAAAGACCGTGAACATCGTCCTCAGAAGCGCGTAGGCGCCCACCTTGGTGCCTGTAGCCGCGAGCATGGAGCTCACAGACGAGGGGGCGTTGGCGTAGGCGTTGGGCATCCAGATGTGAAGCGGAAAGAGGGCCACCTTGATGCTCAGGCCCACAGTAAGGAACGTGAAGGCGGTCAGAACTACCTTCGATTTATAGAGGGCCGGGAGCCGCTGGGCCAGGTCGGCCATGTTCAGCGTGCCGGTCACCATGTATAGATGGCCTATGCCCAGGAGTATGAAGGTGGCCGCCACGGTGCCGAGAACCAGGTAGTTGAAGCTGGCAGTGAGGGCCTCCCTGCTCCGGCCCGTGGCTATCAGGGCGTAGCCCGAAAGGGAGCTAATCTCTATGAAGACGTAGAGGTTGAACACGTCTCCCGTTATCACGATGCCCAGGAGCCCCGTCACCAGGAGCATGAAGACGCAGTAGAAGAAGCTCGTCCTCTCCTCGGGTATCTCGGCCTCCACGGACTTTCGGGCGTACACGGCGACGACCAGCGCGATGAAAGACACCACCACGAGGACGAACCCGTTGAGGTAGTCCACCACGTACTCTATCCCCCAAGGGGGCTGCCAGCCGCCGAGCCAGTAGTGAATCTCGCCCCTCGACAGCACCCTTCGGAGGATGGAAAGCGTTAGGGCAAAAGAGGCCGCGCAGGCCGCCACCGCCGCGGCCCAGGCCATGGACCTGCCGGCCCTGCCCACCAGCGGTATGAGCACCGCCGAAATGAGGGGCACCACGACGACCAGCACCGGAAGATGAGCCGAAAGGTTCATCTACGGGCTTCCTCCGCCGCCTTCTTCTTGAGCTCTATTATCTTGTCCTCCTCGATAGTTCCGAATTCCTTGTAGATGTTGGATATGAGCGCGAAGGCGACGGCGGTGGTGCTTACAGAAACCACTATTGCCGTAAGAATGAGGACGTGAGGCAGGGGGTTTTCGTATCTCGTGGCCCCTTCCCACACGATGGGGGCAGTCCCGCCATCTACCTTGCCTATGGAAATGTAGAATAGGAACACCGCCGTCTGGAAGATGTTCATGCCGATGACCTTCTTAATGAGGTTATTGCCGGCTATCATGGCGTAGAAGCCGATCATCATCAGGGTGATGTATATCCAGTAGTTGTATTTGGCGAGCACGAACTCCATCAGCCCCCCTCCCCCTCCGCGCGTGGCTCCTTCCGGCGTGACATCTCGAAATATATGGTGATCATCACCGCCGCCACCGTCATGCCGACGCCTATCTCTATGGCCAGTATCCCCATGTGGCTGGCGTAGTGGGGCTCGCCGATGGGGAGCACGTCGTATTCCAGGTAGTTGCCGCCGAAGAAGATGCAGGCCAGGCCCACCGTAGCGTAAATGAGAAGCCCCAGCGAGTTGTAGGCGTCGCCCACGGCCTGGCTGAACCTCTTTCTCGCGGCCCGGCGGCCGAATATTATCGCATAGAGTATGATGCTCGAGCCCAGTATGACGCCTCCCTGGAACCCGCCCCCGGGGCTCGAGTCACCGTGCATAATCACGTAGAGGCCGAAAAGCTGTATGAAGGGCACCATAACCCTTGCCACCACCCGTCTTATAATGTTTTCGGCAAGCATCAGACCTTCTTCCTCCACCGCCTGATGAGAAGTATCACGCTGGAGCCGGCGGTGAATATCACCGTGGTCTCGCCGAGAGTGTCATACCCCCTGTAACTTGCCAGCACCGCCGTTACCATGTTCGCCACCCCTGCCTCCTCCTCGGAGTGCTTTATGTAGCGAGGGGCGACGTGCAGGTTGGCGGGCGCGTCGGGATCGCCAAAGGCCGGCATGTCGAGCGTCCCGTACATCAGCACGGCCCCCGTCAGGCCGACCATGATGAACCCCGCGAGCTTCTTCCGCCTCGACACCGGGCGCCCCTCGAGCCTTCTCGTCCGGCTCAGGGCTGCGATGAGGAGCACGGTGGTGATCCCGGCGCCCACGGCTGCCTCGGTGAAGGCCACGTCCACGGCGTTGAGGTTCGTCCAGACCACGGCCATAAGAAGGCTGTAGGCCGAAAGCATAATGCCGGCACCGAGGAGATCCCGCATGAAAACGGCCGCCGTGGCCGTGAGCACCAGGAACATGAGCAGCAGGAAGTCTATCAATGTCTCTTGTCTCCCTTCTCCCACGGTTTCATGCCCGAGATATAAGCGGCCTTGGCCAGAGCGTGGGTGGCGGTGGGGTTTACTATGAGGATAAAGACCATTATCAGTAGAAGCTTCGCGCTTACGAAATCCAACCCCTCGTGCACCATCAGGCCGGTGAGGATGAGGGCATGGCCGAGGGTGTCGCTCTTTCCCGCGGGATGTATGCGCGAGTAGAAGTCCGGAAACCTAACTATCCCTAGGGCCGAGACGAAAATGAAAAAGCACCCCCCGGCAAGGAAGACCGCCGTTATGACCGTCCTCAGGGCATCCATCAGCCGAGCCTCCGCGACTCCTGGTACCTGAGTATCGCCATCGTGGCGATGAAGTTTATGAGGGCGTAGACCAGGGCGATATCGAGAAAATGGGGGCGGCCGTACACATATCCCAGGAGAGCGATGAGAATGACCGTCTTGGTACCGATTACGTTAACGGCCAGCACGCGGTCGTAGATAGTCGGCCCCACGTAGGCCCTGTACAGGGTGAAAAGGGCCGCGAGGATTACGGTCAACGCGGCCGCTTCAAACATCTTCGCCCTCGATGGACTCTACGCGCCTTGCCATCTCGCCGCTTTCCAGCAGACTGGCGGAATCTGGAGCGATGACGTGCACCATGAACTCCCCCTCGTGGCTTGCGGCCACGGTGACGGTGCCGGGAGTCAGGGTGATGGAATTGGCGAAGGTCACGATTCCCATCTCGGTCCTGAGGCTCGTCTTCACGTGGATGATCTTCGGGTCTATGGGCAAGCGGGGATGAAGCGTGAGCCACGCCACGTCCACGTTGGCCTTAAAGATCTGGTAGAAAAGCCAGGGCAGATAGGCCAAGAACCTCGCGAACTTCTTGAAGCCGCGCCCAATCTTCGACTCCTCGCCGATCAGGAGGTCGTGGGAGAAGTGGGCCACGAGCAGGCTGCACAAGAGGCCCGAGAAGAGATGGAAGAAATCGAAATACCCCGAAAGGAGTATCCAGAAGACGTACATTATAGCGGTAGTTACGATGAAACTCGCCATTTCCTCTCCCTGTCAGTCCGGAAAGCCAAATGAAATATTATACATGGAAACGGATTTCCCCTCACCTCCTCCCACAGGACGCTCAAATACTCCGATAGAATGTGTTAAATTATCACTATGCGTAAAATCACGGTATACGACACCACCCTGAGGGACGGGGCCCAGGCCGAGGAGGTTTCCTTCTCGGTGGAGGACATGCTCCGCATCACGGAAAAGCTCGACGAGCTGGGGGTGCACTTTGTCGAGGGCGGCTTCCCGGGGGCGACCCCAAAGGACGCAGAGTATTTCAGAAAGGCGGCGAAGCTCAGACTGGCAAACGCCCGGGTGGTGGCCTTCGGAAGCACTCACCACCCCGGCAAGAAGCCCGAAAGCGACGGCAACGTGAAGGCCCTCCTCGAGGCCGGCACCGGCGCGGCCACGATATTCGGGAAGACCTGGGACTTCCACGTGAAGGCCGCCCTCAAGGTCACGCTGGCCCGGAACCTCAAACTCATCCACAATACGGTCAAATATCTGAAGAAGCATCTGGACACCGTGTTCTTCGACGCCGAGCACTTCTTCGACGGCTACAGGCACAACCCGGAGTACGCCATGAAGTGCCTTAAGGCGGCCGAGGAGGCTGGCGCCGACTGTCTAATCCTCTGCGACACGAACGGCGGGAGCATCCCGGATATGGCGGCCGAGGTGACCAGGGCTGCGGTAAGGGCAATGAAGGCCCCTGTGGGCATTCATGCCCACAACGACTCGGACTGCGCCGTGGCCAACACGCTCATGGCCGTGAAGGCCGGGGCGGTGCATGTGCAGGGCACCATCAACGGCCTCGGCGAGCGCTGCGGCAATGCCAACCTGTGCTCCGCCCTGGCGGACCTGGAACTGAAGCTCGGCTACAAGTGCCTGCCCGACGGGAACCTCAGGATGCTGAGGGACGTCTCGCGGTTCGTAAACGAGCTCGCCAACCTCAGCCACAACCGCAAGCAGGCCTTCGTCGGCGAGAGCGCCTTCGCCCACAAGGCCGGCATGCACGTGAGCGCCGTCGTCAAGAGCCCCGAGACCTACGAGCACGTTGACCCCGAGCTGATAGGCAACGCCCGGCGGGTCCTGATCTCGGACCTCGCCGGCAAGAGCAACATCCTCAGGAAGGCCGAGGAGTTCGGCCTCAAGCTCGGCTCCAAGAGCCCCGAGGTCCGGAAGATTGTGGCCCAGCTCAAGGAGCTCGAAAGCCAGGGCTTCCAGTTCGAGGGGGCCGAGGGCTCCTTCGAGCTTCTCATGAAGAAGGCCCTGGGACTCCATAAGCGGTTTTTCAACCTCATAGGCTTCCGCGTCATAGACGAAAAGCGCAAGGAGGGAGAAAGACCCCTGAGCGAGGCCACCATAATGTTGAAGGTGGACGGCAAGACCGAGCACACCGCGGCCACGGGAAACGGCCCCGTGAACGCGCTGGACGCGGCCCTCAGGAAGGCCCTGGAGGTCTTCTACCCCCAGCTGAAAGACGTGAAGCTCCTGGACTACAAGGTGCGCGTGCTAACCGCCGGAAAGGGAACGGCGGCGCGGGTCCGCGTCCTCATCGAGTCCGGGGACGGCGTCATGAAATGGGGCACGGTGGGGGTGTCGGAGAACATCATCGAGGCCTCGTACCAGGCCCTCGTGGACTCCATCGTGTACAAACTGCTAAAGGAAGAGGCGGCCCGGGCATAGCGGCCTCCTGCGCCCTCGCCTTCTCGGCGAGACCCCCATGCTCTCCGCCCCCCCAAAGGGCTAATCCAGGGGTTCGCTGCTTACCATCTCCTCGTAGAATCCCCTGAGGTCAGGAAGCTCGGGCTCCGACATGGCCTTCATGCCGCTCCGGGGGTGCTCGTTCAGTATCCCGGTAATCATGTAGGGGATGTGGTAGCCCCACTCGACCTTCGCCTTGAGGGGTATGAAGATGTCCTGTATCACCTCGAGGATGGGCCTGAGGTCGAACTTCGGGTTCTTCAGAAACGCCAGCAGAAGCTCCAGGGGGCAGTTGCCCGCGCCCCTGCCCATGCCGTAGATGGTGGCGTCCAGGCGGTTTATGCCGCATATTATCGCCTCCACGGTGTTGGCGAAGGCAAGCTGCTGGTTGTTGTGGGTGTGTATGCCGATCTGCTTGTCCGGCAGCGCCTCGAGATATTTCTTCGCCAGGGACTGCACCTGCTCGGAGTACATGGCACCGAAGCTGTCCACGAGGTACACCGTGGGCACCTCGCTCTTGGCCAGGTCCTTGAGGGCCTCGTCGAGGTCGCGCTCCAGGACCTTGGAGACCGCCATCAGGTTGATGGTCGTCTCGTAGCCCTTGTCCATGCAGTGGTGGGCGAGGCTTATTGCCTTGTCTATCTGGTGGACGTAGCAGGCCACGCGTATCATGCTCAGGACGCTCTCGCTCTTCGGTGGGATGTCCTCGTAATCCACGCGGCCTATGTCCGCCATGGCCGAGAGCTTCATCTCCGTGTCCACCCCGTCGATTATCTTTTTTATGTCGTCGTCGTAGCAGAACTTCCACTTGCCGTTTTCCTCGCGCGAGAAGTACTTGCCGGAAGACTTGTAGCCTATCTCCATGTAGTCCACCCCGGACCTCACCAGGGCCTCGAAGACCCTGCGCACTAACTCGTCGCTGAACTGCCAGTTGTTGATGAGCCCCCCGTCGCGTATGGTGCAATCCAGGAGCTTGATCTCAGGTCTGTACATTTTCCATATCCTCCGATGATAATTTTCTATCCTTTAGGATGCCCGCGAACCTCGCCGCGAGCCCCTCTATGGCCTGCCAGTCGCCCAGCCTCACGAGCTCGGGCCTGATGATGGCCGATCCCACTATGATGCCCGAGACGCGGGCGGCCAGGTAATCGGCGAAGTTAGCAAGGGTGACACCGCCGCTAGGCATGTATTTCACGAACGGGAGCGGCCCCCTAATCGTCTTAAGAAACCCCAGGCCCCCCAGCTCGACAAACGGGAAGAGCTTTATGATGTCGGCCCCGGCCCTGTGGGCCCTCATTATCTCGGTGGGTGTGGCCGCCCCCGGCACCGACACGGCTCCGGCGTCCTTAGTGAAGCGGACTATCTCCTCGTCCAGGTGAGGGCTCACGATGTATGAAGCCCCGGCGTCGAGGGCCCTCCGGGCCTCTTCGATGCTGAGCACCGTGCCCGCCCCGAGCGTAACCCCCTCGTGGTTCGCCAGCCGCCTTATTACCTCGTGGGCGTCGGGGACCGAGAAGGTTTTCTCGACGAGCCTCACCCCGCCCCTTATGCACGCCCTCGCGGCCTCGAAGGCCTCGGCGGGCGTCCTCGTGCGGATGACCACGACGAGCTGGTGCTTCTCTATCTCCTTTATCGTTTCCATGGGGCAAAGCCTGAAACCCGTTAGAAATTCAGAAGATATATATTAACAAATCCGAGCCCCCTCGCACAGCCTTCGGCGCCCGCCGAGCCGGAAACGGCCCGTTCTCATGGCCCCGGAGTGTACCCCCGCTGTGACAGGGGATGGCGCCCTGGGGTAAAATTCCAGGATGGACAGGTTCAGGCTCACTACGGAGTTCACGCCCAAGGGGGACCAGGGAAAGGCCATTGCCGGGCTCGCGAGGGGCCTCAAGCGCGGAGACAGGCACCAGGTGCTCCTGGGAGTCACGGGCTCCGGCAAGACCTTCACGGTGGCCAACGTGATAGAGGAGGTCAACAGGCCCTTCCTGGTCATCGCCCACAACAAGACCCTTGCGGCCCAGCTTTACGGGGAGTTCAGGGAGCTTTTCCCTGAAAACGCCGTGGAGTTCTTCGTGAGCTACTATGACTACTACCAGCCCGAGGCCTACCTGCCCACCACGGACACCTATATCGAAAAGGACGCCATGATTAACGACGACATCGACCGCCTGCGCCACTCGGCCACCCGCGCGGTTCTGGAGCGAAGGGACACCATAGTGGTGGCCTCGGTCTCCTGCATCTACGGCATAGGCTCGCCCGAGGACTACATGAACATGCACTTCCACATCGAGGAGGGCATGCGCACCAAGCGGGACGACTTCCTCCGCAGGCTCGTGGACATGCAGTACGAGCGCTCGGACGCGGAGCTAAAGCGCGGGCGCTTCAGGGTGCGGGGGGACGTGGTGGAGATATTCCCCTCCTTCTCTCTGGACACGGCCTTGAGGGTGGAGTTTTTCGGCGACGACGTGGACGCGATGAGCGAGTTCGACACCCTGACCGGCAAGAAGGCCAGAAGAATCGAGAAGCTCGCCCTCTTCCCCAACAGCCACTGGATAACCCCGCCCGAGAGGCTGGGGCCGGCCATGGAGAGGATAGAGAGGGAACTGGAGGGGCGGGTCAATTATTTCCTGAGGCAGGGCATGAACGTGGAGGCCCAGCGCATAGAGCAGAGGACGAGGTTCGACCTGGAGATGCTCAGGGAGTTCGGCTACTGCCACGGCATAGAGAACTATTCGCGGCACCTCAGCGGCCGCGCCGAGGGCGAGCCGCCCTTCACCCTCCTGGACTACTTCCCCGAGGACTTCGCGGTGGTGGTGGACGAGTCCCACGCCACCATACCCCAGATAGGGGGCATGTACGAGGGCGACAGGTCGCGGAAGAAGACCCTCGTGGAGTTCGGCTTCCGCCTTCCCTCGGCCCTGGACAACAGGCCCCTGACCTTCGCCGAGTTCGAGCACCGGGTAAGACAGGCCATCTACGTGTCCGCCACCCCCGGCCCCTACGAGCTCGGGAAGACCGGCGGAAGGGTAGAGGAGCAGATAATCAGGCCTACGGGGCTCATGGACCCCGAGATGGTCGTACGGCCCGTGGCGGGGCAGGTGGACGACCTGCTGGGGGAGATTCGCGGCAGGGCGGAGCGCGGCGAGCGGGTGCTGGTCACCACCCTCACGAAAAAGATGGCCGAGGACCTCACCGAGTACTATAGCGAACTCGGAGTGCGGGCGCGCTATCTTCACTCCGACATCGACACCCTCGAGAGGGTCGAGATTCTGAGGGACCTGAGGCTCGGTCACTTCGATGTCCTCGTGGGCGTCAACCTGCTCAGGGAGGGGCTCGACCTTCCGGAGGTCTCCCTCGTGGCCATCCTCGACGCCGACAAGGAGGGCTTCCTTCGTTCGGAGCGCTCCCTCATCCAGACCGCGGGGCGGGCGGCGCGAAACGTAAACGGCCGGGTCATACTCTACGCCGACACCGTGACGGGCTCGATGCGGAAGGCCCTGGAGGAGACGGAGCGACGCCGCAAGAAGCAGGAGGCCTACAACACCAAGATGGGCATAACCCCGGAGACCGTAAGAAGCAACATTAAGGACATCCTTAGCTCCATCTACGAGTCGGACTACTGGACCGTGCCCACGGAGGTCAAGGAGGAGCAGGCCGAGTACGTGGGGGACGAAAAGGCCCTTGGGGCTTTAGAGGCCGAAATGAAGGAGACCGCCGCCAAGCTGGACTTCGAGAGGGCCGCCGAGATCCGGGACAGGATAAGGGCCATCCGGCGGGGCATGTTGGAAGTAGGCAGGAAGGACGCGTAATTTCAGCGAAATTTGACATTGGCGTCGGTCATGTGTCACACTAACGCACTTTGGCAATTTGCGGCTCACAACGTAAGTGCTTGAAGTAAATAATCTTTTCTGCGGAGTTTGGAGGTGTCACTCAGCTCTTGGAGGTAAAGGTAGAAAAGGGGGACGTCGAAAGGGCCCTTAAGATACTCAAGCGCGAGGTTCAGAAGAGCGGACTCCTGAAAGAACTCAAGAAAAGACGCCACTACGAAAAGCCTTCCGTGAAGAGAAAGAAGAAGCACAGGGAAGCCGTGAGGAGACAGGCCAAGGCGCGCAGGAAGCGGAGGCGTTAGCCCCGCGGAGGCCACGCAGGCCTTCCTCACCTCGTAGCAAGAAACCCATCTCGCCCTTCCCCGGCCTGGTTCTCAGAGCAAGAAAAAGAAGGTGGGAAGTGGCGCCCCCAGCACGACTCGAACGTGCGACACCAGGTTTAGGAAACCTGTGCTCTATCCTGCTGAGCTATGGGGGCACAGGGTAGAGCTTATAATAACATTTCGGGCCTGCCCACTCAAGCTGCCCGGGGGGCTCCCAGCTTCCCCGACGTTCCCGGCCTTCCTCACCCGTGGCCCGCCACGGTATAGAGATAAATGGTTGATGCATTTTTCTGACCGGATGTATAATGTCATGTCATGTCCGAGCCCACGCCCCTGATGAAGCAGTATACGAGCATCAAAGAGCAGTACTCCGACGCCATACTCCTCTTCAGGCTAGGGGACTTCTACGAGATGTTCGGCGAGGATGCCAAGAAGGCGTCTTCCGTTCTCCAGATCACCCTCACCACGCGGGACAAGGGCAAGGAAAACCCCATGCCCATGTGCGGCATACCGTACTTCGCCTCGGAGGGCTACATCGACAAGCTCGTGAAGGCGGGCCACAAGGTGGCCGTCTGTGAGCAGGTCGAGGACCCGGGGTTGACCAAGGGAATAGTGCGCAGAGAGGTAGTGCGAGTCATCACGCCCGGCACCCACACCCCGGAAAAGCCCAAACAGAACAACTACATCATGAGCTTCATGCCTTCGGCCGGGGTCCACGGCATCGCCCTGGCCGACGTCTCCACGGGCGAGTTCACGGTATACGAGAGCTCGAAACCCCTGGAGGACGAGATACTCAGGGCCGAGCCCTCGGAAGTCATAATGCCCGAGAGCCTGAGGGAAAACATCCACTACGCCGAGGTCCTCAAGAACCTCTACGTCTCGCCCGTCGAGGACTGGAAGTTCGACTACTCCGAGGCCTACAAGAGCCTACTCAGGCACCTGAAGGTCTCCTCCCTCGAGGGTTTCGGCATAGAGGGGATGTCCGCCTCCATAGCCTCGGCCGGAGCCCTCGTTGAGTACCTCGAGGGCACCCAGGGGGATATCCGCTTCAGGAAGATCATCCCGGCCAACCAGGGGGACGTGATGTTCCTGGACGCCCCCACGCAGCGCAACCTCGAACTCGTCCGCAACCTCAAGGACGGGGGCTCCGAGGGCACCCTGCTATGGGCCCTCGACGAGACCCTGACGCCCATGGGCGGAAGGTTCATGCGCAACGCCGCGGTAAAGCCGCTAATAAGCGAAGGCAGGATTAATCGGAGGCTCCGCGCCGTTAGCCACCTGGTTGAGAATTACGAGCTGATGGAAGCGCTGCGGAGCGGCCTCAGGAAGATGCTCGACATGGAGCGCCTTGCCCAGAAGGTTTCCACGGGCAACGCAAACGCTAGGGACCTTACGGCAGTCAGAAATTCCCTCGAACTGATACCGGCCATCAAGAACGCCCTGGCCGGGTCCTCCGACGAGCTCCTCAGTGCGGCCGGCGAGGCCATGTCGGAGTTTTCCGGGACGAGGGATATCATAACGCGCGGCATCGTGGACCAGCCCCCTCACACGCTTAGGGAAGGCGGCCTGATACGCAAGGGGTTCGACGCCGAGGTGGACGAGCTCAGGGCCATGTCGGGGAACGCCAAGGACTACATCGCCTCCCTGGAGGCGCAGGAGAGGCAGGCCACGGGCATCTCGTCCCTTAAGGTGGGCTACAACAAGGTCTTCGGCTACTACATCGAGGTGACGAAATCGAACCTCGAACACGTCCCGGAGCACTACATAAGAAAACAGACCCTCGTGGGGGCTGAGCGGTTCATCACCCCCGAGCTCAAGGATTACGAGACAAAGGTCCTCGGGGCCGAGGAAAGGCTCAAGGTCCTCGAATACGAAGTCTTCCTCCGCATCCTCGAGAGCGTCCGGAAGGACGCGCCGGCCCTCATGGACACGGCAGAGTCCATAGCCAGGGTGGACTTCCTGCTTTCGCTGGCGGTGGTGGCCAAGCGCCACAACTACGCCATGCCTATCGTGACGGCCGGCACTTCCCTCAAGATCAGCGGCGGCAGGCACCCGGTGCTCGAACGCCTGCCCCTGGGCGAGAGGTTCATCCCCAACGACACCTACATGGACGGAGACGCGGAGCGCCTCCTCATCATCACAGGCCCGAACATGGCCGGCAAGTCGACCTATATGAGGCAGGTGGCCCTTATAGTGCTGATGGCGCAGATGGGAGGGTTCGTGCCCGCCGAGGAGGCGGAGATCGGCCTGGTGGACAGGGTCTTCACGCGCATAGGCGCCTCCGACTTCCTCACCAAGGGGCAGAGCACCTTCATGGTGGAGATGATAGAGACTGCCAACATCCTGAACAACGCCACCGAAAGGAGCCTCATAGTCCTCGACGAGGTTGGCCGGGGCACCAGCACCTTCGACGGTATAAGCATCGCCTGGGCCACGGCCGAGTTCATCTCGAGGAACATAAGGGCAAGAACGCTCTTCGCGACTCATTACAACGAGCTCACCGAACTCGCCGGCTCCCTAAAGGGGGTTAGAAACTACAACGTGGCTGTCAAGGAATGGGGGGAAGAGATAATCTTCCTCCGCAGGATCGAGGAGGGGCCTGCCGACAAGAGCTACGGCATCCAGGTGGCCAGGCTCGCGGGCCTTCCCGAGGAGGTCATATCGGACGCCAAGGACATCCTGACGGGCCTGGAAAAACAGCACGTGGGCGAACCTTCCCCGGAGGGGCTGAACCAGCTCGACCTATTTGCTGTCCGAAGCGACGCCATAATCAAAGACCTCCAGTCCCTCGACCTGGAGGGCCTGAGCCAACAGGAGGCTCTGGCCAGAATCCGGGAACTCCAGAAGAAGTCCAGAATGATTTCTTGACAAAAATATGCCTCTGTGCTAAATATTCCTAAAATTCCGTATTCTCGTGACAGGGCGGTTTTTTGAGTATTAATCCCCGATGTTGCTATACTACTGAACCTTACGAACAAAGAAGGAGGGACTAATGAACCCCGAGGACCTGAAGTACCACAAGGAGCACACATGGGTCAGGGTGTCCGGCGGCAAGGCCACCATCGGAATAACCGACCACGCCCAGGAAGCGCTCGGCGACATCGTCTACATCGACCTCCCCGACGCCGAGTCCGCCATCGAAGCCAACAGCGAATTCTCGGAGATCGAATCCACCAAGGCCACCTCCCCCATCATCGCCCCCATAAGCGGCACCATCGTCGAGGTGAACGAGGACCTCTCGGACTCTCCGGAGATAATCAACGAGTCCCCCTACGAAAAGGGCTGGATAGCGGTGGTGGAGATGACCGACGAGTCGGAGCTCGACGCGCTGATGGAAGCCGCGGACTACGAGAAGCACCTCGAAGAGGAATCCAAGTGAGGCTTGCCATCATCGGGGCCGGCCCCGGAGGCTACGTGGCCGCCGTGAAGGCGGCGCAGCTCGGGGCGCAGGTAACGGTCATAGAGGACACCGAGGTCGGCGGCACATGCCTTAACAGGGGCTGCATTCCCACCAAGTCGCTTGTGGCCTCTTCCGAGGCCTTCGCCAGGGCCAAGGAGCTCGACAAGTTCGGCATCGAGCTTTCCTGCGAGCCCGTGGCCAACCTCGAAAAGATTATGGAGCGCAAGAGCAAGATCGTCTCCACCCAGGTCAAGGGCCTCAGGGCGCTCCTCAAGAGCTGGGACATCCGGTTCGTCGAGGGCCGCGGCTCTCTGGCCGGGGAGCGGAAGGTCAAGGCGGTTGGAAGAGACGGCGCCGAAGAGGCCATCGAAGCCGACAAGATAATCATAGCCACGGGCTCGAGGCCCGCGCAGATACCCACCTTCCCCTTCGACGGCACCAACGTCCTCACCAGCGACGACGCCCTCAAGCTTAGGGAAATACCCAAGAGCATGATCATCGTCGGAGCGGGGGTCATAGGTTGCGAGTGGGCCTGCATCTTCCGGGAACTCGGGACCGAGATAACCATGGTGGAGCTTCTTCCCAGGGCCGTGTCCACCGAGGACGAGGAGATATCAGAGGCCCTGGCCAAGGAGCTAAAGAAAAAGAAGATAAAGCTCCTTACCGGGGTCGGGGTGGAGTCCGTCGCCCTCAGCGACGGCGGCGTGGAGGCCAGGCTGCCGGAGGGCAAGACCCTCTCGGCCGAGAAGATGCTGGTCTCCATCGGCAGGGCCTTCAATAGCGGGGGAATCGGCCTCGAGGAGGCCGGCGTGAAGACGGGCAAGCGCGGAGAGATACTGGTGGACGAAAAGATGGAAACCAGCGTCGGGGGCATCTACGCCATCGGGGACGTTGCGGGCGGCATGCTACTGGCGCACAAGGCCTCGGCCGAAGGCATAGTGGCGGCCCAGAACGCCTGCGGGCAGGAATCCAGGATGGACTACTCCGTCGTTCCGGCCGCCATCTTCACCTCGCCCGAGATAGGCTCGGTGGGG
Organism: Nitrospirota bacterium; assembly: GCA_037385265.1. Taxonomy (GTDB): domain Bacteria; phylum Nitrospirota; class Thermodesulfovibrionia; order Thermodesulfovibrionales; family JdFR-86; genus JARRNG01. The sequence goes on along the minus strand of JARRNG010000012.1, from coordinate 20,747 downwards.
CTGAGGGAGTTCGAGGCGGCGGACAAGGGGATGGAAGTTGCGACGGGCCACTTCCAGTTCAGGGGACTCGGGAAAGCCCATGCCATGGGCGAGATTTCGGGTTTCGTCAAAGTCGTGGCGGACAAGAAGACGGACAAGATACTGGGAGCCCACATAATCGGCGCCCACGCATCTGACATAATACACGAGGCTACGCTGGCCATTAGGGCCGGTCTAAAAGTAAAGGACATCGCGGGCACTATCCACGCTCACCCGACTCTCTCCGAAGGACTGATGGAGGCCGCCGAAGACCTTCACGGCGCGGCAATACACCTGCCCAAGAAGAAGTGATGCCAAACGCCAAGCTGGCCACGAACTGGGTGGACGAATCGAGGAGGACGAACAGGGAGCTCTACTCCGAACTCGACCTTCTCCTCAGGGCTCTGGACAGGTTCTTCAACCTCGAGGACATCCCTCCCACGAGCATCAACCTCACCAGCAAGAACTTCATTGTCGAGCTCGATGCCGGCTTGGACGCCATAATCAGAGTGCTCAGCATCCTCGAAAGGGTCATACCCGAGGCCCGAAAGAACGCCTACCTGTTTCAGAAGTTCGCCGAGGACAAGTTCCTCACCGGAAAGAGGAGAAACGTTTACAGGGACAAGCTCTACAGGCAAGATACCCCGGAAAAGAGCCTTTATCGCCTCTACGGCTCTTTCCTGAACCTCAAGAGCGTGGTTAACGACCTCAAGAGGAACGAGTTCATCGAATACATGAGCTTTAAGAACCTCGGCCAGCTCGTGAGCAGGGAGATAAGGGACAACATCCATTTCAATCCCTTTAAGCGGCAGATAGACCCGGAGCTGGACCACATAGGGCACAAAGAAATAGTCGAGATAGTGAAGAGCATAGACGACAAGGACTCGCGAAAACTGGTGTCTGTGACCTTCCTTTTCCTCTTCAGGTTCCTGAGGTACCTCGACCATATAAACTACTCCTCCCTGAGGCTCACCGATCTGCACCCTTCCCTTCTGATAATAACACTCTTGAATTCCGAGACCGAGGTGTTCCGCACCTACCTGAAGAAGTCCGTGGCGGACCTACGTGACAAGGAGCTTGCGAGCGCCCTGGAGACGTTCTCTTACCAGTTCACGGCAGAATCGAAAAGGGTTTACCAGCAGGAACTGAGGGACGTCTTCGAGTACGAGACGCCCAGCCAGCTCAGGGGCAAGATAGAAAACAGCCAAGGCATACTCAGGAGCCTCATCGAGCACACCATCATATATCTGGCGCAATACTGGAAGCCCGAGGTCAGGGGTGAGGACATATTCAACGATTTCGTCGACAAGACCGAGCAGTCCGTGGTGCTAAGGGAGAACATCTACATTCTCTCTCGGGTGCTCTTGCGACTTGTAGAGAGCGCCGGCGACCCTGAGGAAGGCGCGAGGCTCCTCGGAGCGCTCAAGATGTGCATGGAGCATTTCGAGAAGACGACCTTCAAGTTGCTCAGGTACGACGACTTCGACGAGTTCCGGAACTTCTTCGCGGAGGCTATGCCCTACGAGGTGGACAAGGATTTTAGGAAGTTCCTCAGCAGGTGCCAGTATTTCGCAGTCTTTCTTGACACCACTCTCAGACACATAGGACTAAGGGCAGAGCTCAAGGAACTGCCTCTTGATGTGGGAAAGGCCAAAGAAGTGGTCAGTCAGTTCGTCACCGCCACCAAATAGCCAAGGGAGGAATTATGGGAGAGATAATCGATGTTCACGCCAGGGAGATACTTGACTCTCGCGGAAACCCCACAATCGAGGTGGAAGTCATTCTTGCGAACGCTTCCATGGGCACTGCGGCAGTGCCGTCCGGAGCTTCCACCGGGCAGAGGGAAGCCATTGAACTCAGGGACAATGACAAGCGCTACCACGGCAAAGGCGTCATGAACGCCGTAAGGAACGTGAACAAGGAGATTGCCCCAAAGCTCATAGGCCGTGAATCCGCCTGCCAGAACTGCATCGACAACCTACTCATCTCTCTGGACGGCACCGCCAACAAGAGCAGGTTGGGCGCAAACGCCATGCTCGGGGTCTCCCTCGCGGTGGCAAAGGCCTCGGCCGCGGACAGCAACCTTCCCCTATACCGCTATATAGGCGGATGCAACGCCAAGGAGCTGCCCGTGCCCATGATGAACATCCTCAACGGCGGCGCCCATGCCGACAACAACCTCGACATCCAGGAATTCATGATAATGCCCGCGGGACTTCCCACCTTCCGCGAGGCGCTCAGGGCCGGTTCAGAGACATTCAACACCCTCAAGGGAATCCTCAAAAAACGCGGCCTTTCCAGCGCCGTGGGCGACGAGGGCGGCTTCGCGCCGAACCTCCAGAAGAACGAGGAAGCCCTGGAGCTTATCATGGAGGCAATAGAGGCCTCGGGCTACGAGCCCGGAAAAGACATCTACCTGGCCCTCGACGTGGCGTCGTCGGAATTCTTCGAAGGCGGCAAGTACGTGTTCGAATCCAAGAAGGTAGCGGCCGAGGACCTAATCGATTATTACTCGGAACTGGTGTCGAAGTATCCCATAGTCTCCATAGAGGACGGAATGTCGGAGGACGACTGGGAGGGCTGGAAAAAGCTCACCGATGCGCTGGCCGGAAAAATCCAGCTCGTGGGCGACGACATCTTCGTCACCAATACCGAGTTGCTCGAAAAGGGCATCAGCGGAGGAATCGCAAACTCCATTCTGATTAAGCTGAACCAGATAGGCACTCTCTCGGAGACCCTGGACGCCATGGAAATGGCCATGAAGGCAGGCTATACCGCCGTGGTCTCTCACCGCTCCGGAGAGACCGAGGACACTACCATCGCAGACTTGACCGTCGCAAAGAACGCTGGCCAGATCAAGACGGGCTCGCTGGCGCGGAGCGAACGGGTCGCCAAGTACAACAGGCTTCTCAGCATCGAGGAGGAACTCGAAAACTCAGCCGTATACAAGGGAATTGAATCGTTGTATAATATTCGCTAAGGTGTTGCCCGAAAGACATTTAAGGAAGCAGGTCGAAACCGAGCTCAAGAGGAAACGCTACGTCCTCTACACCTTTTTGCTCCTCAGCCTTATTTACGTCGTCGGCTCCCTATTTTTTGGCGAAAGGGGGCTCATGCGCTACACGGCGCTCAGCCAGAAGGAATCCGAACTCCGCGCGGAGGTAAACGCCATAAATAAGGAGAACGACGACTTGCGGGCGGTCATTGAGTCGTACGAAAACAACGAGTTCTACCTCGAAAAGCACGCCCGCGAGAACTTCGGCCTGGCCGGCCCCGGGGAGTACATCTACCGCTACGAGAATTAGTCTTTCCGCGAGGCGCTCAACTGCCCGCAGGCGGCAAGAACGTCCGCCCCCTTGCTCTTCCTTATGATCGCGGTAACGCCGGAGTCGACGAGCACCTTCTGGAACTCCAGGACCCTACCCTCCGACGGCCTTCTGAACTCCGAGCCCTCGAACTCGTTAACCGGGATGAGGTTCACCTTGGAAGGTACCCGCCGGGCAATCCCCGCGAGCCTGTGGGCGTCATCGCTGGAGTCGTTGAAGCCCTCAATAAGGACGTATTCGAACGTTATCCTTCTCCGCCTCTGGAGCGGGTAACGCCTGCATGCCTCGATCAGCCGATCTATCGGGAATCTCTTGTTAACCGGCATGATGTAATCCCTTTGTTCGTCGGTGGTTGCGTTCAGGGAGACGGCGATATTCACGGGAGGAGCTTTCGTGGGAAGCTCCAGAAGCTTTTCGGGCAGTCCGCATGTGGACAGCGTAATCCTCCGCGGCGAATACCCCATCAGCCCCGTCAACCGCCACAGGGCTTCAGCAACCTCCTTGAGATTGTTGAGAGGCTCTCCCATGCCCATGAGCACCACGTTGGTTATCCTCCGGGCCGAAAGCCTCTGGACGGCGATGACCTGTTCGGCTATCTCGAAGGCCCGCAGATTTCGCTTGAGGCCTCCCCGGCCGGTCAGGCAGAAACGGCACCCCATGGCGCAGCCCGCCTGGCTCGATACGCAGAGCGTCAGGCGGTCGTCGTCGGGGATGAGCACGCTTTCGATGCCGTGGCCATCCTGGAGATCGAAGAGGAATTTCTCCGTCCCGTCGGACGACTCGGCCCTTTCTGATATTTCGAGGCCTCCCAGGTACGCAACACCTGATAGCTCGGTCCTCAGGTCCTTGGAGAATTCCGTAACATCTCCCAGCGAGGAAGCGCGCCTCTCGTACATCCAGTGCAAGAGCTGATCGGCCCTGAACCGTGGAAGGCCCATCCGGGAGATGTAGCCCCTCAGCTCCTCGGCCGTGAATTCCTTCAGGTTAACCTTTCCCATGATTAATTATAACTTTTTGCCCTTTCCCCGCTCACCCCGGAAGGTGCCGGGTTTTGCAAATGCCCGCCGATTCGGATATCATTAGTCCCATGGCATTCAAGAGGGCCCTCCTTATAGCAACTGCTCTGTGCTTGTTCGCCTTTCCCTCACGGGCGGAGGTGATAGACACGGTGGTCGCCTTCGTCGACACGAATGCCATCACGCTGAGCGAGTTTCGCGAGGTCTATGAAAGGACGCGGCAGGTCTTGCCAGACGCATCTCGGCTCGACGTGCTCAACACCATGATAAACCGTGTCCTGCTTCTCAGGGAGGCCCGGAAGCTGAGGCTCGAGGCGGTAGACGAAGACGAGCTCCTGTCAGAATACATCGACCTTAAGTTCAGGGTTTTCATCAAGATAAAAGATAGTGAAATCAAGGATTTCTACGAAGCCAACCCGACGGAGTTCGGCGAAGGCGATTACGATGAGGTCAAGGGCGACATCGAAAAATACCTGCTCGAGAAGGAGGTCAACTACAGGGTCCGGCGGCACCTCGAAGACCTGAGAAAAGAGGCGCACATCGAAATACTCCTCGATAAGGAACCTTAGAAAGCGTGCCCTATGCTGAAGTGCACCTCTCCGCTGGATTCGCCGGTCCGCCTGTCGAGCTTGTGCCCATAGTCGACTCTTATGGGCCCCACGGGAGTGTTGTACTGAAGGCCCAGGCCGGCGGTATATCTGAGGTCGGTAAAGCTCGCGTCCTTGCTATCTAGCCAGACCTGCCCGGTGTCGAAAAACGTGACTATCCTCCAGTTCTTCACTATTCTTATCCTGAACTCCAAATTCCCCAGGAAGAACGCGTTGCCGCCTATGGGGTTGCCCTCGCTCCCCTTGGGCCCCAGGCTATCCTGAGAAAAACCCCTGACAGTGCTTCTGCCACCCAGGAAAAACCTCTCGATCAGGGGCAGGTCCGTTGTGTCGCGCAATCCCTGGGCCAAGCCGCCCCGTACCGAGGCAGCCAGCACCACCCGCCTGCTGAGCTCCTTGAATACGCTTGCAAAACTTACAAGCTTGAAAAAGTCGGTTTCCGAAAGGAGCACAAAGCTCGCGGTCTTCAGGGATATGCCCGCATATAGGCCCCGCCTGGGATCAAAGGGGTTGTCCCTCGTGTCGAGCGTAATGGAAGGCGTTATGCTCGATATTCCCAGGGTGCCCGTATCCTCCCTGGAAATGATTATGTCGGGAGCCACGTCGAAGGTTTTCGTCAGGGAATATTCATACAGGAGGTCGAGCTTCACCGTGTCGCTCAGTTCCTTCTCTACTCCAACGCCACCGGTGTACCTCTCCACCCTATACCTTACGTCTCCAGTGTCTATGTTAATCTCTTTCCGGTCCTCCTTGATGAAGTACGCCCTGAAAGGAATGCGCCTTCCGAGAAACCATGGGTCGTTGTAGCGGAGTATGTAGCGGCTCAATAGGGAGGACCGCTCCATTCGGAAAGCGCCCTGCCGGTTCATGCCGAAAAAGTTTCTGTAGCTAACGTCGAAGAACCCCCTCAGCCGGTCGTAATCCCCGTAACCCAGGCCGAACTCCACCGTGCCCGCCTTCCCCTCCTTGACGCTGACGAGGACGTCCGACTTGTGGTCGTAACGGTCCATGACGTCGACGCTCACGTCCTCGAAGAGGCCGGTCCGGAATATCCTCTGCCTGGCCTCAAGAAGAAGTCTCCTATCCAGGGGCTCGCCCTCACCGTGCACGAACTCGCGCTCGATGACGACAGCCCTCGTTTCCTGGTTTCCCCTCACTATCGTCTTGCCGAAATAGAGCTGTGGGCCTTCCTCAACGGTGAACGTCAGCGCCGCCTGCTCGTCGCTGATGAAATCCCTGCGTACGACAACATTCGCGCGCAGGTAGCCGCGCTCCCTATATAAGTTCGTGATGCTGCGCCGGGCGTCGGAGATGTCGACCTCGTTATACGGGTCTCCGATCGCAATCCCGATGGCCGACTTCACGGCGTCAGCCGACAAAGACTCTACCCCCTCCAGCTTTATATCCGATATCCTGACCTGTTTACCCTCGTCTACGCGCATTGTCACGTGGGCCTCGCCATCCTCTATGGACACCTCGGGTGCGGAGATGGATACGTTGATGTAACCCAGGGCGTTATAGAAGTCCCCGATGGCCTGGGCGTCCCTGTCCAAAAAATCCGGATTATAGGCGTCGCCCTCTCTAAGGGAAAGTACCTGCTTGAGGTTTTGCTCGGGAACCGTGATTCCATCGAGGGTTATCTTCCCCACCTTGACCTTCGCCCCCTCGTACACGAAAAAACTGAGCGTGATTTTGTCCCCTTCGGTGCTCATGCCCGTGGCAACCTGGGCCTCGGGATAGCCCGCGGCGTGGTAGGTCTGGACCATCCTTGCCCACGATTTTGATCTCGAGGCGTTCTCCTGGATTCACATTTATGTGCAGCACCCCGTCTGAATAAGTAAACGGTCCCTCCATGGGGTTAAGATAGTCTTTCTTCTTGTAGCGTTCCGTGAGCCTCTTGATATCTTCCCTCAGCCTGAACTGGTCGTAGACGGAGTTTACTGCCGTCCGGATGTGAGGGAGCACCTCGGAAGGGGGCAGGCCGATTACATTAATCTCCCTGATGTATTGGGGCCTCCCCTCCTTGACGTTGATCAGCAGGTTCACCCTGTGGGGAGTACGCGTTTCTTCTACTTCGAGCGTCGCCTCCGCGTCAGGATACCCCTTCAGCCGGAGTGTTTCCAGAACCGACTGCCTGTACTGTTCCATCAGGTCGCGTCTCATCTCGTCGCCGGCCTCGAGGCCAAGCTGTTTCCTTATGAATTTGGCGCTCACCTCCTCCGCACCCCTCACTTTGACGCCTGATATGAAATCCCTCTCTCTGACCTTCACGGTGATGAGGCCCGGCGCCTCATCGTCGCGTTCGACGGTGATGTTCTCGAATATGCCCTTGATGAAGGCGCGCTTTATCCCCCGGCGAACAGAATCCTCGTCCACCGTCTTTCCCGCCTCGATGCCAAGCAGGTAGAGCAGCTCCTCCGGGCTGACCGAATACAGGCCCTCTACCCGAACTTCCTTAACGGCGATTTCCATCGCCGAAGCTCCCGACGGAAGGGTTGCGGCGAGAACGAGCCAGCAGATCAGGCTCACTGCCACAAATATCTTTTTATTTATGGACTTATGTCCCATTACTTAAAGAAAAACCTGAAGCGAACGTCTCCCCCTAAGGTGCCGAGGTCGTCCTGACCGCCGATGAGCGAAACGTTCCTGTTTATCCTGTACTCGAGCTTTATCTCCGGCTCCTCCGAGGTGCTCATGGTGCTGGAGAAGGTGACGAAAATGTCTCCCGCAAGCCTCTTGGAAACCGTGACCCTCGGCGTAATGCTGCCTGTCTTCCGCGAAACATAGGGGTCGATGGTGAACCTGCTGACGCCCGTCAGGTCGCGGATGCGCTCCTCCACGACGTCCTGGAAGCCCCCGGTCAGCGCGGAAGACGCCTCGGCAGCCCCTATGCCGCCCTCAAGTCCCTGGAGCCTCTCTCCGAAGGCGCCGACCGTTATGAGCGACAGTATCTCCTCCTCGCCCAGATCGGGGTCGGAGGCCAGAGCCATGTCGAGCTGCTCCGGCTTTCCCTCGAGGTTCAGCCATATGTGATACCCCTTGGCCGTCGTCTCGGCCACGATGTCCACGTATGGTTCCGTATAGGAGACGTCCGAGAAATCGGCCGTGGCCCGGACTATGTCGAATTCGCTGTTTCTGAAGTAGAACTTGCCCTCCGTAGCGGCGATCCTGCCGATGAGGCGCGGCTCTCCCACCGTGCCTCTCAGAACAACGTCTATCTCGAGATTGGCTCTCGCCACGTTGTTGTCAATAATTATACCTTCGTCGCCGTAGACCCCGATGCTGAGGTCCACGTCGTCATAGGGCCCCTTTCTTCCCAAGGCGGCCGCCCTGGCCCTCCTGGCCTTCAACAGCCAGCTCTTCCATTCTATCCTGTCCCTATATTCCGCCCTGTTGAGGGCGACCTCGCCTGTGAGAATTCTCGACTCGGGTGTGCTCCTGTATATGAGGTTGCCGCCAACGTTGAGCTTGAGCCCCTTGGTAAGACTCAGGTTGACGTCCTTAAGGAGCATGTCGAGACTCGCCGTTTTTGTGTGCAGGCCCTCAAATTTTACTATGCCGGAGACCTCTATGTCCCCGCCTCCGAGTTTGGCGTCGAGAGTCTCAATAACGAGGGTATCGCCCTCAAAGTAGCTGAACCCCTTTATCTCCCCCAGCCTTTGAGGGATGTCCCTGAGGCCAAGGGCCCCCCCGGTCACGTCGAACCCGCCGTTTATCGTGGGGCGGTCCCAACGGCCCTGCAGCGCCAGGACGAAGCTCGCCTTCCCGCTGAGCAGAGTTATCTTTTCGGAAAATCCCTTAAGGGGAGCCAGAGAGGAATTCCCATAAACAAGCACGTCGAAGCTCTCCTTGTACTTAAGGGAACCCTCGACGTTGACCGACGTGGTGCCGCTTCTGAGCTCAAACCCGGGTGTTTCGACCAGGCCGTCCTTCAGGGTAAGAAGAATTTCTTCGTCGTTTGTGAAGCTCTGGCCGTACAGGGCGAACGTGATCTTCCTCAAGACGGCGTTTGCCTCGAGGTGATCCTTGCTGCCGGCCAGCGCCACCCTGCCCGTCATGCTGAAGAGCGTGTCCTCGGGCATCTCCTTCATGAAGGTCGCGGCAAGGAAGTCAAACCTGGCGTTATCGAACTCAAGCTCCGCCTTCCAGGGCATCTCCCCGCCCAGGCTCACCTCGCCCGCAACGCCCACCTTCTTGTCCACTACTTTCCCATGGAACGACAAGACCTTTCCCTCAAGCGATGCCTCCAGCGTTCCGCTGCCGGCGGGCCAATCCCTGAAGGTCCCCTCCAAGAGGTCGGCCCTGAGGCTGATAACCGGCTTCTCGGCGGTCCCCCTCCCCTGGGCTTCAAAGGCTATCTTGTAGTCAAGGGGAAGCTTCCAGGGCACCGCGTCCTTGAGGTGCAGCGATTCCGAGCCAGCGGTGAAGCTGAACTCGCCCTCCTTGGTTATCCTCCCCTGGAGTTCCACTTTGGAGTCGCCGTTTCTCAAGACGGCATTCTCGATGCCCACCGCCTCGAAATCGTATGAAAATTCCAGGGTGGCCGAGGCGACCGGGATGTCCCAGAGCTTGAGGCCCTCGATCTCGGCTTTGCCTCTGATTAAAGGGATTCCCCTGCCCGAAATGGTTATCTCGCCGTCGGTCCTGCCCTCTATGGGCTGACTTATCTTGTTGAGCCTAAGAAGCCCGCCCAGGTCGGCGTTGCGCAGATTGAGTGTTAGTCCGAACTCAGGCCCGGCAAAATCGAGGAGCTTGGCGGCCCCGGGGAAGGCCACCTCTCCCCGGCCCGAATACTCTACACCTTTAAGCACAGCCCTGGCGTCACGGACCGAGAAGAGGTTTTTCCTATAGGAGGCCTCCATGGAGACCTCTCCGAGGGGATACTGGTCCAGGAAGGCGTTGTGCATGAGGACCGTACCCTTTATCAGCGGGTCGGCGGCGGGCCCCGACGCCCCTCCGTGGAACTCCGCCCTCCCCGAGAGCCTGCCGAAATAGGGCGTGCTCAGCTCCCTTATGTCATCCGTGTAAAGGTCGCCCTTGAAGTCGATGACGTCTTTCCGAGTATCGAGGCTGCCAAAAAAGGAAAGGCGGCTCTTGGCGGAGGAGGCCTCCATATCCCTGAGCGAGAGAAGACCGTCCTTCATGCTGTACTTTCCACTGACCCGCGTAAACCTTCCGATGGGGTCGTCCCTGGTCTCCCCGGCCACGTAGGAGAACCAGCCATCGGGGTCGAAGCTCGTCCCCGAGGTGTAGAGCCTCCCTTCTACCTTCCCCGCCGGGAGGCCCAGCCAGGTAAGCCCTATGCGCTCGAAGGCCGGGGGGCTGTCGACGCCCTTGAACTCCGCCTCTATGGTGTAGTCCTTTACGCTTGGCAGCACGAGCGTAACGTCGACGTCTCCCCTTCCGCCGTAGAGCCTGGCCTTCCCGTCCGTAATCTTGAGGAGACTGTCGGCATAGGAAACCATGCAATCGACGTCGTCCACCTCCAGGGAATAGAGGTTTGCTTTCCGAAGTCTCGCCCTCGCCTCGCCGACGGGCTGGAAGAGAGTGCCCTCCATGCGACCGTCGAAACTCACCAGACCCGTAAGCTCTTGGCCGGGCCGGGCCTTCAGGGCCTCGAGAAGCGTCTCGAGGTAGAAATCGCCCGTCAGGTCAAAGTCCAGGAGGGATTCCCGGTAATCCTTTTTGAGGCTCAGGGTGCCCCTCGCGCTGACGGAGCCGTAGCCGGACTTCTCAATCCCCTTGAACTTCTTAACCGTCTCGAACGGCACGTCCAGGTCGAGCCTGAAAAAACCCGTCCGGTCATAGAAGTACTCGCCCGAGCCGTTCAGGGTGGAGCCCTCGAGGGCGGCGCTTAGGCGCTTGATCTCGACGGACTCCCCGCCCACGAAGAAATTGCCCTCTAGGCTCCCGTTCATTACCGGACGCCCTTGAAGCGCCGCCTTGAGCTTGGGAACGGAGAAAACCACCTCGGGCCTCTCCCTGAGGATGACTTCCGCGTCGAGGCCCCTGGCCTCGAAAACCCCCTTGAGACCGCTGTCGTAATACGAGACATCCCCGTCCCTCAGCACTATGGTTGGCCGCCTTGTCCCTGTCTATCCAGAACTGGGGCTTCCTTACGACGAGGGAATCGATGACGAGCTCTTTCCTCAGTAGCCCCGAGAGCCCGATGTAGGCTTTCACGGATTCCGCGGCGAAGGCCCTCTCGCCGTTTTCGTCGAAAGCCTTCACCTCCTCGGCCTCCACGTACAGGGGAAGCAGGTTCAGGTGCATCTTCTTGGAAATCACCTGGAGGCCCAGAGCCCGCTGTAGCTCAGGCAAGACAAGGGACTTGAGGAAATTCGAGGTGTGGGGGCCCCTGAGAAGCAAGGCAACACCAAGGAAAAGAACCAGTATTATCAACGCTATAGCCTTCTTCTTGGTCATTTTGGCCATGGATATCTATATTAGCATGGTGCCGAGATATTCGCTAAGGCCCTTACCGCCCGCGTGAGGCGGAAGGCCGACCGGTTCGTTCCGGGGAGGGCGCAATCGGGCGCAAGGGAGCAGCCTATCGTGGGTCGTCTCGTCCGCCTATGCTCTATTATTTTCTCCAGAACCTCGGGACGACGAGAACCAGGACCGTATACATCTCGAGCCTGCCCGCCAACATGCAGAAGGCCAGCACCCATTTCCCCGCAGCGGGAATCGAGGCGTAGTTTTCGGTGGGGCCGGCCTTCCCGAGGGCGGGGCCCACGTTGCTCATGGCCGAGATGACGGTGGAAAAGGAGGTCACGATGTCCTCGCCCAGCGCTGCCATCGCCATTACGGCCGCCGAGGTGGTGAGAAGGAAGAGAAATAGGAACCCCCAAATGCTGCCCAGTATCTCCTTGGACATCACCTTGCCGTCCACCTTGACGTTGGTAACGGCATGGGGGTGTATGAGCTGGTAGAGCTCGCGGTAGCCCTGCCGGAACATCAGGAGTATGCGCACCTGTTTCATGCCGCCGCCGGTGGAGCCGATCATGCTGCCGCAAAACATCAGCATTACGAGGAGTACCTGCGCGAAGGGCATCCAGGTCTCGTAGTCGGCCGTGGCATAGCCCGTGGTGGTCATGACGGAGACGGCCTGAAAGGAAGCGTACCTCAGCGAATCCCAGACCGATGCGTAGGTCGAGTCGTAGATGCTCATGGCGATGAGGGCCGTGGCGACGAGGGTCACGGTCAGGTAGAACTTGAACTCGGTGCTCTGCAAGAACCGCCCGGGGGAGCCGCGCAGGGCGAAGAAGTAAAGGCCGTAGTTCACCCCGGCGAGAAACATGAAAACCGTGCAGGTGACGTCAATGAAAGCGCTGTTGAAATAGGCGATGCTCGCGGTCTTCGTGGAAAACCCCCCCGTGGCAAGCGAGGTAAAGGCGTGGCATATGGCGTCGAATATGCTCATCCCGCCGATGAGATATAGAAGGAAGGCGGCACCGGTGAGACCCAGGTATATGAACCACAGGTGCTTGGCCGTGTCTATGAGCCTCGGCCTTAGCCTCTCCACGGTTATCTCGGGCGCCTCGGCCTTGAAAAGCTGCATCCCCCGGGAGCCCAGAAAAGGCATCACGGCCAGGGCGAAGAGTATTATTCCCATCCCCCCAAGCCACTGCGTGAAGCTCCTCCAGAAAAGCACTCCCAGGGGAAGAGCCTCTATATCGTCCATCACCGTTGCCCCCGTGGTGGTGAAACCCGCCATTGCCTCGAAATACGCGTCGGTGAAAGAGCCCACGGCCCCTGAAAACATGTAGGGAAGACATCCAAAAAAGCTCACGGCTAGCCAGGAAACCGTCACCGCCCCGAACACATCGCGGTGCCTGAAGTCCTCCTTGGAATGCTTCCTGGTAGCCAGGTTCAGCACGGCCCCGCTGGCGAGAGTGACAAGGGCGGAGTAAAGCAGGGGCATGACGTCAGGCTGGGAATAGAGCGCCGAGACCCCGACCGGGATGAGCATGAAAAGGGACACTATCATGAGCACCGCGCCGAGAAGATTAGATATCAGAGGGAAGTTCATCGCTCGTAAGGATCGCGACTCACACGAGGAGCTTTTCCACGTCCTTAATGGATTTCCTCAGGGTGAAGATGATTACCTTGTCCCCCTCCTGTATGACATCATTGCCCGAGGGGATTATTATCTTGTCTCCCCTCATGATGGACCCTATGAGCGAGGACTTGGGAAGCTTGGCCTCGGCGAGGGACTTCCCGATCAGGGCGGATCCGGCGCCTATGCGCGCCTCCAGCACCTCGGCCCTTTCCTCGGCCACGGCGGTGAGGGAAAGTATGTCGCCCCTCCTTATGAATTTCAGTATCGAACTCGCAGTTATGAGCCGCGGGCTCATGACCGCCTCCAGGCCGAGGCCCAGGGCGAGCGAGACGTAGTCGGTCCTGTTAACCAGGGTGATGGTCTTCCGGGAGCCCAGCCTCTTGGCAAGGAGCGAGGCCATGATATTGAGCTCCTCGTTGTTTGTCACTGCGGCGAAGACGTCCATGTCCCCCACGTTCTCTTCCAAAAGGAGGTTCTGATCGGAGCCGTCGCCGTTCAGCACGGTGCACTTCGAGAGGGTCTTGCTCAGGTACTTGGACCTTTCGAAATCGTTCTCGATTATCTTCACCGAAGCCCTGTCCTCCAGCGCCGAGGCGATGTAATGGCCTATGCGTCCGCCGCCCACTATCATCAGCTTCCTCGCGGGCTTCGAAGTCACGCCCAGGAAGCTGAGGGCGTCGCCGACCTCCCACTTCTTCACGGGGAGATAAATGACGTCCCCCTCCTTGATCCTGTCCTCTCCAGTAGGGATTATAGTGGTTTCGGCCCTGTCGATGATGCCGACGAGAAACTTCTTCTGGTCCGTGGAGGCCGTCAGCCTGCTGAGCTTCTTCCCGGCGAGAGCGGAGCCCTCGGCGACCTTGTGACCTATGACCTTCACCAGCCCGTCCTCGAACTCCTCGACATCGATGGCGAAGGGCGTCTCTATGAGCCTGATGATGGCCTTTGCCACCTCGTACTCGGGGCTTATGGCGGGGTCGATATCGAGGTTCTCCGGACTCAAGAGCGTCTTGTTGCGGTAGTATTCGGGGTTCCGTATCCGGGCTATCTTGCGCGGGATGTCGAACATGGCCTTGGCCACCATGCAGGTTATCATGTTTGTCTCGTCGCTGTCGGTGACGGCCAGGAGGATGTCGGCTTTTTCGGCCCCCGCTTCCTTCATCACCGAGGGGCTGGCCCCATCGGCCTCTATGGTGGCTACGTCGAGGGCCTCGGATACCCTTTCGAGCTTCTTCGGGTCCTTGTCGATGACGACCACATCTATGGCCTCCATCATCAGGAACTTGGCAATCTGAAAGCCGACTTCGCCGGCCCCTACAATTATCGCAAGCATCGGTAGTTATTCTATAGTAGGGCCATGGTCAGGTCAAGCTGAACGGCCCTCTGAGCCAGGCGAAGCCAGCGGTCCCGGGTCATATTACAAAACGTAATCCAGGAACGTAAATACGAAGACGGCCACGCTTATATAGCCATTCATGTTGAAAAAGGCCATGTCGAGCCTGGAGAGGTCATCGGCCCTTACAATGGAGTGCTCGTATACGAATAGCCCCGTCACCACGAGCATTCCGAGCCAGTAAAACAGCCCGAGGCCGAATACAGCTCCGGTAATGTAAAGGCACAGAAGGGCAAGGCCGTGAAGCGCCCTGGCCAGGAAAAGAGAGGCCTTCGTGCCAAACCGCGAAGGTATTGAGTAAAGCCCGTAGGAGCGGTCGAACTCCATGTCCTGGAGGGCATAGAGCACATCGAACCCCGGGAGCCAGAAGGCCACGGCCAGCACCAGTGGTAGCACCCCGGCATCGAATGTCCCTCTTATCGCAATCCAAGCTCCCAGGGGCGCGAGGGCGAGGGCCGCGCCGAGGACGAAGTGAGACACCCAGGTGAAGCGCTTTGTGTAGGAATAAAAGACCACTATCGCAATTGCCAGGGGAGAGAGCTTGAGGCAAAGGGGGTTGAGCATCCCAGCCGCAAGGACAAGCAGGGCGAAGGAAAATAGCGAAAACAGGAGTGCCGACCTCAGGCTTATCTTCCCCGAGGCCACCTCCCTCGCTCTCGTCCTGGGGTTGGCGGCGTCTATCGTGCGGTCTATTATCCTGTTCATGCCCATGGCCCCGCTCCGGGCGCCCACCATGGCTACCACTATCCAGAAGGCCTGCCACGCCGTGGGCAGCCCCCCCGCGGCTATCACCGCCGCCGTAAGCGCAAAGGGCAGCGCGAAGACGGAGTGGGAAAACTTGATCATCCGCAGATAGGTCTCTATGGATTTCAAGGGCGCCATGGAAACAGTAAATTATAACCGATGATAGGGGGAAGTATTCCCGCTCCCTATGAGCCAAATCATACCGCCGGGGCTTCATAATCGCCTAGACTTGTGCTAGGTTTCGGCCACTGTGGAATTATCAGTATCCCTCTTCACATAAAGGGAGAAGTAGATGAAGCACCCGGGGACGCCGAGAGAGAGTGGCGGCCTCGAAAGGCGAAATGTAAGTTTTGACCCCCCCGGGGTGCGGGCGGCAGCCTCTGCCGTTTCCGCACCCCATCCCCACATCTACTACTGCATTATTTGCTTAGGATATAATCCGTTATATCACTTAACATATTAATCTACTTTAACTTTTGATTTGCCTTTTCCCGGGTCGCTGTAGCATTATTTCCCCTGGCATGGGGGAGCTCGAAAGCCTTATCAGGGAGAGAATCCAGAGGGAGGGCCAAATAACCTTCGAGGCCTTCATGGAAATGGCCCTCTACGAGCCGGACCTTGGGTACTACGCCTCGCAGGCAACAGAGGTCGGCCGCGCCGGCGACTTCTATACGAGCCCCCACCTCCATCCGATATTCGGGGCCATGCTCGGCATCCAGGCGGAGGAGATGTGGGAGGCCATGGGAAGGCCGCGGGACTTCAGCCTCATAGAAGCGGGCCCCGGAAGGGGTTGGCTGGCCAGGGACATCCTCGACTACCTCGAGGGGAAGGAGCTCTACGAAGGCCTGTCGTACACGCTCGTCGAGATCAGCCCTCACATGAAAAAGCGGCAGCGGGAGCTCCTCGCCGGGCACGCCGGAAAAGTGGGCTGGGTCTCATCCCTGGGGGAAATCCAGAACGCGGCGGGCCTCATCATCACGAACGAGCTCCTCGACGCCCTCCCCGTTCATCTCGTCGTCATGGAGGATTCCCTCAAGGAGATATACGTGGCGCTTGAGGGAGAGAAGCTCGTAGAGCAGGTTGGGCAACCGAGCAGTCCTTATCTTGAAAAATACTTTGTTGAGTTCGGCCTGAGCCTTCCAGCCGGTTACCGGACGGAGGTGAACCTCGGGATGAGACGGTGGCTCTCGGAGGCGGCCTCGGCCCTCGGCAAAGGGTTCTTGCTTACCATCGACTACGGCTATCCATCCCAGGAGCTCTACTCACCCGAGAGAGACCGTGGAACCCTGATGTGCTACCACAAGCACCAGGTGAACGAGGAGCCACTCGAGCGGGTGGGCCGGCAGGACATAACCGCGCACGTGAATTTCACCGCCCTGAGAAGCTGGGGAGAAGAGCTTGGACTCAGAGGCATCGGCTTCACCCGCCAGGGGCCCTATCTCGTTTCCCTGGGGATAGACGGGATGATAGCCGAGATGGCGAAGCGCTCCCCCGATTACGCAGGGGAAATATCGAAAATCAAGGGCCTCATAATGCCCGGTGGAATGGGCGATACCCACAAGGTGCTCATCCAATACAAGGGGAGCGGGAACCCCAAGCTCAGGGGTTTCGCGATGAAGAACCAGCTAAACTCTCTCTTTAGTATTTCTTAAGCCTCTCGAGGCTCGTAAGGACGT
The DNA here is from genome assembly GCA_037385265.1 of Nitrospirota bacterium. GTDB lineage: Bacteria > Nitrospirota > Thermodesulfovibrionia > Thermodesulfovibrionales > JdFR-86 > JARRNG01. The sequence continues at coordinate 3,904 of JARRNG010000012.1, read as the reverse complement.
CCTCGGGGCTCGTGGCCTCGATGGTGCGAATTACCTCTCTTCCGGCTAGGCGAGCAAAGAGGGAGTCGAAGTCGAAGTCTCCATTCCCCACCGGCAGGTGAGAGTCGAGGTCGCCGCGGTTGTCGTGAAGGTGCAGCTCGATGATGTGCCCGCCCAGGTCGTCGAGCCAGTCCCCGAGCGGAACACGGCCGAAGATGTTCATGTGGCCGGTGTCGAAGCATATTCCGAAATTCTTGGAGCCGAGCTTCTCCATGAGGAGCCTCAGATTGTCGGGCGTGTCCTCGAAGATGTTTTCCACGGCGATCCTCGTTCCGAGGCCCCGGGCCCGCTCTATGAAGTCGGGCCAGAAGCCGAGGCTGCGCTCGAGCCATATGTCCATGTTGTGGCCGTACTTCCACTTGTCGTAGCCGGAATGGAACACCACGGCCACGGCCTTAAGTTCCCCGGCGGCATCCAGTGCCTGGTTGAACCTCTCGGCGGTGACTTCCCTGACGCCGGGGTCCACTGCTGCCGGCGCAAGGTCCATGAAAGGGGCGTGCAAAGTAATGGAAGGACCGTAGTCGAGCTCTCCGAGCAGGGCGCGGAGGTCGCTGGCCGCCAAGGAGAGGAGATCGAAGGCGCTGAAAAAAATCTCCAGGTTGAGGCTGTGCTCCCTCGCGAAATCCAGGTGATCCCATATCCTTCCGTAGGGGACGTGGACGTGGGGGCTTGACACTTAGGCAGCGCTCTTTTCCCTGCTGTCGGAGCCGGACTTCTTCTGGGCCTTGTCGGACGTCCCGGAGCCCGGCTTTCCCTCGGACTCGGCGGACTTGGCGGATTTCCCCGAGCCTGAATCTCCGGAGGGGGCAGAGCCGCTTTTCTCCGCCTCCATCTTTGCCTTCCTTTCGCCGGAGGCGTAGTCGGTGACGTACCAGCCTGAGCCCTTGAGAACGAAAGACGTATTGGATATGAGCTTTTCGAGCCTTCCCCCGCAGTCCGGGCACTCCTCCTTGGGCGGGTCAGAAAATTTCTGCATGAACTCGTGCTGGCTTCCACAGCCGGTGCACTTGTATTCGTATATCGGCATGACGGTCCTCCTCTCCAACTAGCTATAACTACTCGTTCTACTTGCATATAGATACAATCTCTGGTAGAGTAGGACTACTTTTGGTTGCCTTGATGTGCTTATAAACCTGGTAAGGGGGATATTATGGATAAGATGGAAAAGAACCACGAGTGGAACCATAATTGGAATTCCGACGAAACGGGAAAGATTAGACCAAGAGGGGAAGAGCCAGACAGGGCCTTCCTGGAATTCCAAAAAGCCGTGGAAAGCAGGCTCGAAAACGCCATCCTCGAGAGGATAGAGTCCTTCAGGCGCGAGCTTTCAAAAATCAAGAAGGCTAAGAGGTAGCATCCCCAAACCCCCTGGCCGGCCCCCTCACCTGCCCGCTCCATGAAACCTTTACACTCCCTCGGGCCTCAAGTATAATCATCCATTATGATTGAGAAAAAAATCGTCTATTTCGAAAAGCCGGGACGCGCCAACACACAGCACTGCGTCGAGATAGTGAGGGAGGCTGTGAGGTCGGAGGGTCACAAGTACGTGGTCGCCGCCTCCACCACGGGCGACACGGGCCTGATGCTGGCCGATTCGTTGGCCGAGCTGGACGTAATGCTCGTCGTGGTTACCCATTCGGCCGGATTCAAGGAACCAAACCATAGCGAGATGACGGAAGACATCAGACAGAAGATCAAGTCTTACGGGGCGGAGGTCTTCACCGGCCCTATGCTCACGCATTCGATAGATACGGCCTTCACGAAAAAGTTCGGCGGCACTCTAACGACGCACGTTGTGGCCAACACCCTCAGGAGGTTCGGCGAAGGCGCCAAGGTGGCCTGCGAATGCGTAATGATGGCCGTGGACGCGGGCCTCGTTCCGGAAGGCGAGGAGGTGCTTTCAGTGGCCGGCACCGCGCGGGGGGCCGACACCGTCTGCCTCATCAGGAGCGCCGCATCGAAGCGCTTCCTTGACCTCCGGGTGCTCGAGTTCCTGGCCAAGCCCAGGGTATGAAGGAAAAGCCGCCCGCGTAGCGATACTTTCCATGTCACACCGGCAGCGTGTAGTCCTTCCCTGCACCGCAACGATTTCAAATTCTGATAGCTGCGACCTTACCATCCAAGTCCCTAAAATCGGAACTTAGATCAGTTGAGACTTGCACTTACTAAGATGTAGTTTTCACTTTTGGGGGTAAAAGAGGGGCGGAATCCGCCCCTCTTTTACTCCTAAGGGTGCTATCGTGCTGGTGCGGTCGTGCAGGTCTCCGCGCTATAGGGCCCCTCAGCTCCACAATCTGAAACAGCCGAAATCACATAGCAGTAGGTCTGGCCCGACACAACGTTTCTGTCGTTGTAGCTGGTCTGGGTGGTGCTGGTTATCAGGTTGAACTTTCCTGCTACGGAATAGTAGATGTTGTAGCTCGCTGCCAGGGGAGTCCCGAGCGGAGTATCCCAAGTGACGTTTATGGAACCTCCCCGCTTTTTGGCATAGGCCGACTGTGGATTCTGGGGTGCCACCGGAGCCTCACATGGGGGAGCGGGCATGTAGCCGACCTGGGCCATCATAACGGGCGCTGCTCCGCCGTTATGTAGCCAGAGGTCGTAGATAGCGTTGCCCCATCCCTTCAGATTTGTAAAGAAGGAGTCGGTCTGTATCAGATACGGTTCATCACCGCCTGCCCCTGTACCTTCCAGGGTCCCGCCAGCGCCGTTTATCTCGTCCCTGAGGAATTCGATGTACTCCTTGGACGTTGTCTGATAGTACAAAGTAGCAGTCCAATACGCAGTTCCAGCGGGTTTTGCCACGGTCACTTCATCATAGCCGCCGAGGTACTCTTCTGGCGTGAAGTATCCAGACATAGGATTGCCGCCCCATACGGGCTGGGCAAGTCTTGAGGCCATGTTGGCAGTATCAAACCCCTTTGGCGGTATCCTGTTGTCCTTGTACCTGCCGGTGGCCAGGGCAAAGTGGAAGCTCTTGTCCTCGCCGGTGAGGGACGACGACATCTCGGCTTCCCAGACGAGGTCGTCGCGGGTCTTGGTCAATATCCCACCCGAAACGTAATGCTCGTTCCCATCGGCACCGATGGTCGTCACCAAGGGCTCATAGGAATTGACCTCACCTATGAGGTCGCCGGTCGAATCGTAGAACTTCACGTTGAGGAACATTCGTCTGCCCTCGGGGAATCCAGAAATCAGCTTATGACCCGTATTATTTACCACTTTCAATGCAACGGAAGTGGTATCTGCTACAGTTTCCAGCGTGGCTGCCATCTGGATCTGCTGTACGGCACGCTCGGCACCTGCCCACAGTTCGGAGCCGAAGTTCAGGACTCCTCCCACATCTATGGAGGCACCGGGGTACTTGTTACCAGCCAAGATCTGGTAGTTGTAGTCGTCGTAATAAGCGCTATTCGGATCGGCCGACGCCAGAATCCTTGAGATCCACTGGTTTCCGCCCGTCAGGTCATGCAAGGGCAGGTCAGTCCTGGTTTGTACCCCCCTCTTGTTGCATCCCACGCCTGTGACGTCCCTCATGTGGCAGTCCTGGCATTTGGTTGCCCAGGTAACGCCGCTGTCAGCGACACCGCCTCGGGTGGCCGCACCGCCATCCAGGCCGTAGGCGCTCAGGATGAACTCACTGGATGTACGCTCCACATGATAGTAGGATGATGCTACCTGTTCCTCGGGGAGTGCTGGATCTCCACTAAGGACGCTTGCCAGAATCGGGTTGGAGACATCGTGGCAGGTATGGCAGAAGGTGCTGCTCTTATGATACCTGCTGTAGTACATCTTGTGCCTGGCTGCCGCGTCAGAGAAAGGACCGCGTTTGGCATTGCCCGGGTCAACGAAGTACTGTCCTGAC
>JARRNG010000011.1:22324-25302 GCA_037385265.1 Nitrospirota bacterium | reverse complement strand
GGCCCTCAGCTTTGCCGAGAAGGCCGCTCACGTCCTTGATCGCGCCGACAGGCTGAGGGCCGAGCTGGATGAGGCCTCCAGGGAGCTCGAGGGCTTCGCTACGCGGTGGGGTCCCATTTATAAGAGAGTGAGGGAATGGATAGACGCGCGCCTTGCCGTCATCGGGGCGTCGGCGTCGGCCTTTCAGACCGAGATGTGCTTTTTCGTCTTCGGCTGGATCCCCGCCGATGATGTGCCCTCTGTGGTCGAGCGCCTGCAACGGAGGTTCGGCGGAGAGGTCGTGCTCGAGGAGAAGGAGCTCCTCGAGGAGGACCTCGAGCGAGTGCCGGTGATACTCAGAAACCCGCCCTACTTCAAGCCCTTCGAGATCTTCACCAGGCTGCTTCCTCTTCCGCGCTACACCTCTTACGACCCCACGCCTTTCGTGGGCATATTCTTCCCCGTCTTCTTCGGCATGATCCTCGGCGACGCAGGCTACGGCCTCGTCCTCGCCGTTTCGGCGCTCATAATCCTGAAGCGCTCAAGGAGGCCGGGCAACCTCAGGGACGCGGCCAAGATACTCTTCGTGTGCGGGGCCTACAGCGTCGTCTTCGGCATACTCTACGGCGAGGCCTTCGGCGAGCTGGGCGCCCACGCGCTCGGCCTCAAGCCCCTCTATCTCGACAGGCGCGCGGCGCTTTTCCCCCTGCTGGGCTTCGCCCTGGCGGTGGGCATCTTCCACGTCCTCCTCGGCATCGTCCTCGGGCTTGTCTCGGCATTCAGGAGGAAAGAGAGAAAGGAGACGCTTTACAAGGTGGTCAGCCTGCTGTCGGTCATGGGCATCGTCCTGATAGCGGCGTCGCTCCTGGGCTTCTTTCCGCCCCGGGTGGCGGAGTGGCTCCTGATGGCCGCGGTGGTGGGGGTGCCGCTTCTGATAATCAGCGGAGGCGCTCTCGCCCCCTTCGAGATCCTGAAGAGCGTGGGCAACATCATCTCCTACGCGAGGATAATGGCCATAGGGCTTACCTCGGTGATGCTCGCCTACGTGGCAAACCGCCTGGGCGGCGAGGCCGGCAGCATCGTGCTGGGGATACTGGTGGGCGGCCTGTTGCACCTTCTGAATATCCTGCTCGGCGTTTTCGCCCCGACGATACATTCCATAAGGCTGCACTACGTGGAGTTCTTCGGAAGGTTTCTCGAACACGGGGGAAGGCGCTTCGAGCCCCTCAAAAAACATTAAAGGAGGTAGCGATGGAAACTGTGCTTCTGGGGTTTGCCGCGGCGCTGGCGATAGGGCTTAGCGCCCTTGCCACGGGATGGGCGCAGTCGAGGATAGGCGCTGCCGGGGCCGGGGCCTTGGCCGAGAAGCCGGAACTCAGCGCCGTGATCATAATCCTCGTCGCCATACCTGAGACGATGGTCATACTGGGCTTCGTCGTGGCGATGATGATACTGCTGGGCGTGAAGTAGGGAGATGCCCTCGAGGGAACTCATAGAGCGCCTGAACAAGGAGGCCGACGAGAGGGTGCGCGCCATTCGCGAGAAGGCAGAGGGCGAGGCCGAGGGGATCAGGGAGGAGGCGAGGAGGAAAATCGAGGCCCTTTCCCGCAGGTACCGCGCCCTGGAGGTGGAAGCAGTAAGAGAGAAGACCGCCCGCATCAGGACCGTCGCCGAGGGCGAGGCCCGCCGGGTGCGCCAGGGGACCGATGAGGCCCTGGCCGCGCGCCTCCGCGAGATAGCCTTCTCGGCGCTCTCCGGGCTGAGGGAAAAGGGATACGAAGGTGTCTTCAGGGCCCTGGCAGCCGAGGTCCCCCCGGCACTCGCCTGGATGACGGTGCGCGTAAACCCCGCCGACGTCGACCTCGCCTCGGAGGCCTTCCCGGGGGCCGACGTCCAGGGCGACGGCTCCATAACCGGGGGCCTGGAGGCGGCCTCCGAAGACGGCCGGGTGCGTATCGTGAATACTTTTGAAAAGAGGCTCGAGAGGGCCTGGGACGAGATCCTCTCGGGGCTTCTCGCCGAGGTGCATGAAGAGCACGCGAGTGATTGAGTTTTCCGCCCTCGAAGGGTATCCGGCCGACTACCTTGTGGCAAGGCTGGGCGGAAGGCGCGGCCTCATCGTCCGGAACTGGGAGGCCACGATAATGGCCGAAAAGCCCTTCCTTCCGGCAAGGTATGCGGAGCAGGGCGGGGGACGGCCCGGAGAGGCCATCCGAAATGCTCTTAAGCGCGAGCTCCGTTGGGTGGCCCGCCAGATGGACAGCGGGCTCAGGGAGACATTCCGCCGGGTGTTGGTCTACTTTGAACTTGGGACACTGTTTTCGTGCATAAGATACAGGGCCCGAAGGGACTCCGGCGAGGAGGTCCGCGATGCCCTTGAGTCAAGCCTCCTTTCGAGGGCGCTCAAGGTGGCCATTATGGAGGCTGCCTCCCAGGCCCAGGCCATGAGTGCCGCGGAGGAGGCCTTCTCCTCGGCCTTCGGCATCTACGGGGAGAACGCTGAGGGCGGCGACATCGCCGAAGCGGAGCAGCGGCTTACTGACGCCTTTCTTTCCGATTCCGCGGCCCGGGCCCGCCATCCCGTGATAAGGGGATTTTTCAGGACGGTCGTCGACATGCGAAACCTGGTTTCCGTATACAAGCGCCTGAGGTGGGGCATAGAGGCCGCCCCTCAGGTAATCGAGGGCGGAAGCGCCAGGCGCAGCAGGCTCAGGGGAATATCCACGGAGGCGGCCCTTCTTTCAGCGATACGCCGTTTTACGGGCCTTGAGGCCGACAGGCCCTCGGAGGTAGAAAACCTGTTCCTTAAGAGGCTCCTCGTCTACTCGAAGGAAGCCGCAAGGAACTCCGGCGCCGTGGGGTCCGTCCTGGACTACATGCTCCGGTGCCACGTCGAGGCCAGAAATCTGGGTCTCATATTTGCGGGCGGCGACCTCGAGCGTGAGCTCCTGAGGGCGGAGATAGTGCCGTGAGGAAGGTTCTTTTCATAACCCCCCGCG
>JARRNG010000011.1:0-22284 GCA_037385265.1 Nitrospirota bacterium | reverse complement strand
GACGCCCTTTCGCGCGCCAGGGGCGAGGCCGACGTGGGGGTAGTCGCCCTCGACGAGAGGCTCCTTGAGGAAATCCCCGAGGAGCTCCTGAAGGATATCGAGCGGAGGTGGGACGGCGTCTTCGTGGTGCTTCCCGCCCCCGAGCGTCCGGGCACGAAGGTCGAGGACTACGCCCTCGAGCTAATCAGAAAGACCATCGGGTATCACCTGAGGTTGAGTTGACGGGCCAGGGGCGCATAACCGGCATCTCGGGTCCGACCGTGAGCGTCAGGGCGGAGGGCCTGAAGCTCTACGACCTCGTCTACGTGGGCGAGGCGATGCTCACCGGAGAGGTGGTCAGGCTCGCAAGGGACAGGGCCGTGGTCCAGGTGTACGAGAACACGCGGGGGCTCGCGGTCGGCGAGCCGGTCAGGAGCACCGGCGCCCCCCTTTCGGTGAGGCTGGGGCCGGGACTTCTCGGTGGCCTCTTCGACGGCCTCCAGCGGCCCCTTAAGAGGATGGAGGAAGAGATAGGCCCCTTCATAACCGGGGCCCTCGAGCTCCACGGCATAGACTACACGAAGCCCTGGACCTTCGAGCCGGAGAAGAAAAGGGGAGACGAAATATCGCCCGGCGAGGCCCTCGGCCACGTGATGGAAGGCGCTATACGCCACCCGATACTTCCCGCCAAGGGGCTTGGCGGAAGGCTCGCCGAGGTGGCCCGGGGGCAGGTCTCCCTTGACGAGCCCTTCGGCGTTCTGGAGGACGGCCGCGAGATATTCGGCTGCCACGAGTGGCCCGCGAGGACGCCGAGGCCCGTGGGGAGGAAGCTCGAGCCAACGGGCCCGCTCGTGACGGGACAGCGGAGCATCGACTTCATGCTCCCCCTTGCCCGGGGGGGCACGGCGGTCATGCCCGGGGGCTTCGGAACGGGCAAGACGGTGCTTGAGCAGGCCATCGCGAAGTTCACGGACGTCGACGTGGTGGTGTACGTCGGCTGCGGCGAGCGCGGAAACGAGATGGCCGAGATAATCGAGGAGCTTGCCGCCGTGGAAGACCCGAGAAGCGGCCTGCCGCTCATGCAGCGGACGGTGCTCGTCGCCAACACCTCGAACATGCCCGTGGCGGCCCGGGAGGCCTCGATATACAGCGCCGTGACCATGGCCGAGTACCTGAGGGACCTGGGCCTCCACGTGCTCCTGCTTGCGGACAGCCTCTCGAGGTGGGCCGAGGCCCTGCGCGAGATCTCCACCACCCTCGAGGAACTCCCGGGCGAGGAGGGGTATCCCACTTATCTCGCCTCGCGGCTTGCGGAGTTCTTCGAAAGGGCGGGCGCCGTGGAGACCCCGGAGGGGAAGACGGGCTCGCTTAGCATGATACTTTCGGTCTCGCCCCCCGGGGGGGATTTCACCGAGCCGGTCACGCAGGCCTGCCTGAGGGCCTCAGGGGCGTTCCTCATGCTCGACACCTCGCTGGCGAACAAGAGGGTCTTCCCGGCGCTTAACTGGTCGCAGAGCTACTCGCTCTACGAGAGGGAGCTCGCCTCGAAGTTCGGCGAAGCAATGCCCGGCGGCTGGGAGGAGGCAAGGCGGCGCACCAAGGAGCTTCTCAAGGCCGAGGAATCGCTGACGGAGATAACCGAGGTCGTGGGCACCGAGGGGCTCCAGGACGCCGACCGCCTGACGATGGAGACGGCGGAAAGGATCAGGTCCGAGTTCCTCTGCCAGAACGCTTTCACCGACGATGCCTACTCTCCTCCGGAGCGGACCTTCGGCATCATCGAGCGGATATTGGCCCGCCACGACCGTCTCGCCGAAAGGCTCAAGGCGGGCAAGACCTTCGAGGAGGCGATAGGCGAGGAAGGCCAGGAGGGGAAGAAGGGCGAGGCGGAGGAGAAGAGATGAGGCTCTCCGAGCACTCATACCGCACCGTGTCCTCCGTGGCCGGGCCTCTCCTGTTCGTCGAGGGGGTCCTGGCCGTCAGGGCGGGCGAGCACGTGAGGGTCATATACCCCGACGGCCGGAGCGCCGATGGCGAGGTGCTCGAGATACGGGAGGGCACGGTCCTCATAGAGGTCTACGGCGACCCCCATGGGCTTGACGTAGAAAGGACCACCGTGGTGATGTCCGACTCAGTCAAGCGCGCCCCCCTTTCCCCGGACATGATAGGCAGGGTTTTCAAGGGTTCCTTCGAGCCCGCCGACGGCCGTCCGATGTTCGTCCCCGAGAGGTGGGCCGCCATAACGGGCTCCCCCATGAACCCGGCCTCGAGGGCGAGGCCCGTGGAGTTCATAGAGACGGGGTACTCGGCCATCGACGGCCTGAACAGCCTGGTGAAAGGCCAGAAGCTGCCGATATTTTCCTGCGCCGGCCTCCCTTCGAGGGAGCTCGCCGCGGGCATACTGAGGGGCGCCCGCCTCGCGGGCGGGGAGGCCGGCCCCGGGGAGTTCGTCGTCGTCTTTGCGGCCCTGGGGCTCACCTTCCACGAGTACTCTTACTACATGGGCGTGCTCGAGGAGATGGGCACGGGCTTCGTGGCTTTCGTGAACCTCGCCGACGAGCCCGTGATGGAGAGGCTCATCGCGCCGCGGTTCGCCCTCACTACGGCCGAGTACCTGGCCTTCGAGAAGGAGATGGACGTCCTCGTCGTCATAACGGACATGACCAACTACTGCGACGCCCTCAGGGAGGTCTCAAGCGCCAGGGAGGAGCTGCCGGGAAGGAGGGGATACCCCGGCTACATGTACTCAAACCTCGCCTCCATCTACGAGCGTGCGGGGAGGGTGAAGGGTCTCAAGGGCTCGGTCACGGTGCTCCCGGTGGTCACCATGCCGGAGGACGACATCACGCACCCCATAGCCGACCTGACGGGCTACATCACCGAGGGCCAGATAGTCCTGAGCCGAGACCTTCACCGCGGTTGGATATTCCCCCCCGTGGACGTGCTCCCGAGCCTCTCGCGCCTCATGCACGGCGGCATAGGCGAGGGCCGGACGCGGGCGGACCACAGGGAAGTGGCCAACCTCCTCTACAAGCACTACGCGCGGGGGAGGGACCTCAGAAGGCTCGAGGCCATTGTGGGCAGGGAAGGCATGACCGACCAGGACCGCACGCTCCTTGACTTCGCCTCGGCCTTCGAGCAGGAGTTCGTGAACCAGCCCGGGGGCGGAAGGGGCATCCACGACACCCTCGACCTGGGGCGGGAACTTCTTGGGAGGTTTTCCCTTCTGAAATGATACAGCCCACGAGGACAAACCTCCTGATGCTCAGGGACAGGGCCCGCTCGGTATCAAACAGCATAGAGATACTCAAGACCAAGCGACAGGCCCTGATAAAGGAGTTCCTCGGCTCGACAAGGCCGTTCCTCAGGTCCCGGGAGGAGATTAGGGACGACTACGGGAGGGCCATAGAGGAGCTTGCGCTGAGCCTCGGCCACGAGGGCAGAGGGGCTGTCGAGTCCATCGCCACAAGCGCGGGGGAGGGTTCCTCGGTGGAGATTACGGAGGGGAGCGTCTGGGGGCTGAAGTACAAGGACGTCGTCCTTCGCCAGAGCCCCCTGAGGTCGCCCGAGGAGCGACACTACGACTGGCGGGCGAGCACCCACCACATGGAGGAATGCATATACCTCTACGAGAAGCTCGTGGACTCGGTCATAAAGGTCGCCGCCTTCGAGAGCAAGCTAAAGAGGCTTTCCGAGGAAATAACCAAGACCACGCGTCGGACGCGCGTGCTCGAGGAGAGGGTCCTGCCGCGCCTCAGGAGGGACATCAAGGCCATCACTCAGTTCATCGAGGAGCGTGAGCGCGAGGCCTATTACAGGCTGAAGAGGGTCAAGGCGTCCCGGGGCGGGAAGCGATAAGGTAACTGCCCTCGTTCCCAGGGTGTCCCCCGAACCCCGTAGGAATCTGGGGATATCACCAAGCCGTCGGGAGATATCTTTATGTAGCCTACTCCTGCTCCGGTTCCGGCTGGCTCCATTAGTTAATACTTAACAACCAGTCTGCTTGGGGATTCCACCCATAGGAAAGCTGCCGGACGGGATACCTCAGCTTAAAGACAGCCCTTATGGGCCAGGGGAACCAGCTGATCGGCGGCAGCCTCTTCTGAAAATCTTTTTGATTTCAAAGACTTGAACATTTTAAGCAGGCGTTTGCGCGACGGGGAGCATCCGCCGGAGCTAGGGCTGGGCTTGTCTTCAAATGGACAGTAAATGAGAAAATTTTTTATAATTATTTTATAATTAAAGTTCCGTAGGAATGGCAAATTATCCATGTACCACTCCACGATATCGTGGAGAAATTCACCTCCGGTGGGCAGGGACGGGGGCGGTCCCATTTATGAATATATTATCCTTCACCTATACCTTGACCTATGGAAAGCTGGGGGTCGAGGTCCTGGCGCATCCGGAGAGCCCACGTATAAGGGCTAAATCATTGGCTGAATGAAGAAGAAGATCATCATAGGGTTCACCATGCTCGGCATAATCTTCATGCTGGGCGGCGTCTACATCGTGGTCGCCATAGAGAGGGGCACCTCCACGCTGGACAAGCTGATAATGCTCCACCAGGTGGAAATCCTCAGGGAGCACCTCCTCATTCAGGTCAAGAGGGTGGAGTCCGACCTGAGTCTCAGGAACACCCGCCACGCCAGAGGCGCAGACGTGATAATGGCCGACGTCAGGAACATGGGCGTGGTCGCCGACCAATGCTTCAAGTGCCATCACAGGGGTGAGGTGAGGGAGCAGCTCGTGGTCCTGAGGGACTCCATCGATAATTACAGAGCGGCCGTCAACAGGGTCCTGACCATAGAGGCGAACTCCGACCGGCAGCAATTGGAAGAGGACAGGGCCTACGAGACTGGGGAAGAGCTGATAAAGCGGATAAGCTCGATGATCGCCTTCACCACCATGAGGCTCGACGAGAGGACCAACTCGAGCCTCAGCCAGATCTCCAGCGCCAAGTCTCTGCTCTACGCCTTCATGGTCAGCCAGGTTTTCATAGCCATAGCCCTGGCATACCTCTTCATACGGAGCGTGACGAAGCCGGCGGCCTCGCTCCTGGAGGCGACGAGGCGCCTGAAGGGCGGCGACCTCGATTTCCGCGTGGAGGGCCTCAGGGACGAGTTCGGCGAGGTGGCCTCGTCTTTCAACGAGATGTCTCGCGCCCTCAAGAAACACATGCAGGAAAAACATAAGGCCGAGCAGATGAAGATGGTGGGCATGATGGCCGCGGGACTGGCCCACGAGATAAAGAACCCCCTGGCCGGCATCAAGGTTTCAATAGAAGTGCTTTCCGAGGACTCTTCCCTGTCCGAGGACGACAGAAGCGTGATGAGTGGCGTCATCAAGGAAATCAGGAGGATCGAGGTTCTTATCAAGGGCCTCCTGGAGTTCGCCAGGCCGTCGAAGCCCCAGTTCAGATTCGTCAACGTGGCCAGCGTACTGGACAACGCGATAAAATTCTCCCTCAAGCCCCGCTCCTCCAACGGCAGCGCCAACGGCATCAAGATCGTGAAGGAATACGACGAGTCCCTGCCCGAAATCGTGGCCGACCCCATACAGATGCAGCAGGTCTTCATGAACCTCTTCCTGAACGCCTCCGCGGCGATGCCCGACGGGGGCTCGCTTACCGTGAGGGCGGCTTCGGATTACGAGAACGGGACTCTGGAGGTCGTAGTGTCGGACACAGGCAAGGGCATCTCCGAGAAGGACATGGTTAAGATTTTCGAGCCCTTCTTCACCACCCGTTCCAAGGGCACGGGTCTGGGCCTTGCGGTGTCCAAACAGCTAATCGAGCAGCACGGCGGGACGATCGCCGCCGAGACGAACGCCGCAGGGGGCGCAACGTTCAGGGTGGTGCTTCCCGCGTCCCAGGTGGAAGAGGTCCAGACGGTATGAGGAAACGGGGAAAGGTCTTCCTTCTCGACGACGACGAGCTCATCGTCGGTATGCTGGGCCGCGTGCTGAAGAAAGAGGGCTACGAGGTGCGTACCGAGACCAGCGGAAGCGACGCGGTGAACAAGATAGCCTCCTGGGCCCCGGACGTGCTCATGCTCGATATCTCCCTTCCTGAGCGAAACGGCATCGATATCCTCAGGGAGCTCAAGGGGCGGAGCCCGGAGATCGAGGTCGTGATGCTGACGGCCGACGACACCGCGGAGACCGCCATCAAGGCCATGAAGCTCGGGGCCGCCGACTACCAGACCAAGCCCTTCAACATCGAAGAGATGAAGATAGTCATCGGCAATCTGGTGGAGAAGGAAAGGCTCAAGCAGGAAGTCGACTACCTGCGTAAATCGTGCGTCATGTACGAGGAGCAGGACCTGATAGGCAATTCTGGCGTGATAAAGGAGCTTAAGGCCAAGGCGGAGAAGGTCGCCAGGGCCAGGGTCCCGACGGTCCTCGTAACCGGCGAAAGCGGCACGGGGAAGGAGCTTGTGGCCCGACATATACATCGGGTCGCGCATCCCGCACCGGCTGAGGACGGCGAGGGACGCCTGTATGCCCCGTTTGTCGCGGTCAACTGCACGGCCCTGCCCGAGTCCCTGCTGGAGAGCGAACTCTTCGGCTATGAGAAGGGAGCCTTCACGGACGCCAAGACCGACAAGAAGGGAGTCTTCGAGGTGGCGGGCAACGGAAGCATTCTCCTTGACGAAATCGGCGACATGAAGCCGAGCCTTCAGACCAAGCTCCTGAGGATACTCGAGGAAAGGTCTTATCGCCGCCTTGGGGGCAGGGAGAACCTCCCCGTGAATGCCACCGTAATCGCCACGACGAACCGCGACCTCTCGGAGGCCGTGGAGGCCGGGGAATTCAGGATGGACCTGTATTACCGCTTGACCGCTTTCTCACTGCACATCCCGGCACTGAGGGAAAGGAAGGAGGACATTCCCCTTCTGGCAAATTACTTCCTTTCGCTGTTTGCTTCCCGGTACAACAAGAAGTCCCTCCAGGGATTCTCGCCCGAGGCCGAGCGGCTGCTTACCGACTACGACTGGCCGGGCAACGTGAGGGAGCTGAAAAACATAATCGAGCGCGTCGTCGTCCTCGAAAGCGGCGACATGGTCTTGCCCGACCACCTGCCCAGGGAGATATACTCCGGGCAGGCCGGGCCGCGGGAACGAAAGAAGAAGAACGGCTTCATTCTTCCCGAAGAAGGGCTTTCCCTTGAAAGTCTGGAAAAGGACCTAATCAAACAGGCCCTCGAGAGGGCGAACAACAACAAGACCGTGGCGGCGAAACTCCTGAACGTCAGCTACGATTCCCTTAGATACCAGATAAAGAAGTACGGCCTCCAGTAGGGCCCGGGGGCATTCCAGAGGAAATCCTAAGCAGAAACCGCCGGGCAATGCGGCAAAGGTCTGTGGGAAGCTTGACCTTATGATCTTTCGGCCCAGGGTGTAGAGCGTCCGTTCCGCTACTTCTCGGTGGCGGTCTTAGGGGACTTGCGGATGTCATCGATGACGCTCTGGACGACGTCCTTTATCTGTTGCAGGCTGAAGGGCTTGGGAATGAAGTGGTATGCGCTCTTCTCGATGGTCTGCTTCATCGTGTCGTCCAGGAGGCTTCCAGTCATGATGGCCACTTTCGTGTCCGGAGAAATCTTGTTGATCCTGTTCATGACCTCAAGCCCGTTCATGTCTGGCAATAGGAAGTCGAGCAGGCACAGGGCGTAGTTGCAGGAACTGACCTCCTTGAGGGCCTCGGAGGCAGTCCCCACAGTCTTGACCTCAGCGCTACTGCTGATGGCCCTTTCTATCGAGGAAAGTATGAACGGCTCGTCATCCACTACAAGTATTCGGCACATCGACTATCTCCCCTTCCCCGTATAATACTATTTTTAGTTGTGAGCATCCAAATAAAAAGCATTCGAATAGTATAGTAATTAATGCAAATTATATACCACTAATAATTGAAACAGGCGAAGGAAAATTATCAAAATAAACAAGGGGCAATTCAGCTCCCCGTCCTTGCGGGCGGTTGGGTTCCGGTGGTTAAATCACCTACTTGCCAGCGATATCGCCAAACAAACCGACAGAATCGTAGAAATCTACATGGGAAGCAGGGCTTCTTTCCGGAGGGTGCTTTGAACCGAAGGCCCTCTCCCGGTTGTGCTATCCCTCGGGCGCGAGGCGGCTGTGCTGCAACCGGGATTTGGTCACAGGGGAGAGCATCCTTCTTGCCCGTGGCTTAAGCGCTCCCTCGGCCTGTCGCCCATTAGCGTCCTGGAATGTCTCTTCCGGGGAAATCCCCGCGAAGCACAAGGGGCCGGAGACCGCCGGGGAAGTATCTCAATATTCTATTCCCTTTTTGGCGCTGGAGCGGGCCTTCTCCGGGCGCTTGACCTCGCGAACTTCGACCACATGGTCGGCGAGGTCTATGAGGCTCTCAGGCGCGCCCCTTCCCGTAAGGACGAGGTCCAGGCGGCCGGGTTTCTTCTTGAGGAAGCCCAGCGCCTCGTCCTCCGTCAGGAAACCCTCGGCAAGCAGGCAGTTGAACTCGTCGAGCACCACGAGGTCGTATTCCCCGAGCCTTGGCCCTATCTCCGCGAGGGCTTTCAGGGCCTCCCCTCTTATCGAGGCGCGGTCGGCCTCGGGGTGGAAATAGGGCGAGAGCACCTTGCTGAATCTGAGGACTTCTACGGAAAGGCTCCTGAGAAGCTCTCCCTCGCCCCCCGGAGACTCTTTCATGAACTGGGCGAAGAGGACCCTGAATCCCCTGCTCTTGGCCCTTACGGCGAGCCCCACGGAAGCGGTCGTCTTGCCCTTTCCCTCGCCCGTATAAACGTGTATCAGGCCCTCTTTCATCGGTATATTTAATCACAGGGGCGTGGAAATATCAATTTGCTAACACTTCGAATAACATGGAAAATTGCGCGGCCTTGGCCGCTCAGCAGGGTGCCCCGCCGCAATGGCGACCAGCTCGTGATTGTTCCTGGCCGGCTTCGGCGTAAGCATCGGGGCAAGGGCGACCAAAAGAGAGTATCCTAAGGGTCTTCCATTCCGGGACGAGCCTTGCCCTCGGCGCATACGGCGTCCCTGAGCTTTTCCTCCAGCCCCGTGGAGAGCTTGTCCCACTTGCCCTCGAAGGTGGAGTCGTAGTCGGTCCCCCCGGTGCAGGGAGGGCTCTTGAGGCTCATGGACAGCCTCTTTATGAGGCCCCTTTCGCAGTCCAGCTCGTCGACGAAAAACATCTGCGTGTCGGTCTTGGCGCTCACGTATTTCATCGTGACCCTCACCCTCGAGCCGTCCAGGCGCTCGAGAGAGCCGGCGTCCACATACGTTGTGTTGCCCCGGGCGTCGGTGTTTATGAGCTTCCAGCCCCTTTCCCCAGCGGATGCGCCCGTTGCCGCGAGGACCGGAGCGAGACATATCAGGAAGGAAGTTACAAACGCTTTAAGATGTATTGTCATTTAGGTTAACTACGATCCCACCTTTCAGCGCCTGGGGGGCCGTGGCCACGGCCCCCCAGGCGCGGGTTTGGCCTTAGTGGCGGCCCGGGTCGAGGACCGAGCCGCGGTTTGACCAGATGATGTAGGCCTCGAGGGCCTTCATGGCATCGGAGTCGGTTTCTAACTTCTCCCCCTCGTTGGGCTTCTCGATGCACCAGTTTATCATGTCCCTCAGGGTGGCGAACTCGCTCATCTGCTCCTGGAACTTCGGGAACTCGTACGGATGGGTGTCGGAGGCGAAGGGGTGGCACATGGCGCAGGCCATGCCGGTGCGCGAAAGGGTCACACCCATCTTTTCCTGGGTGGCCGCGTCCCCGTGGAACAGGAGGTCGCCTATGCGGACCTGCTCCATGAAGAGGTCCTCGAACAGCTTTAGCTGTTCCGGGGTGTGGGCGGCCTTGTGGGCGCTCACGATGCCCGTGCCCAAGAGCAAGAGGCAGGCCGTCACCGCAAGCAGAATGTGTGTCTTTTTCGTTTTCATGTCCTTCCTCCGGAGATCTATTTTCTGTGTTCCGTATTCCTATCTATCGACCTCGTACTGCCACATCCTGTCGGCGATGCGCGGGCTCAGCCTCTGGTTTATGTTATCGCCCGTGCCGGAGTCCACCGCCTTCCCGGCGAACACGTCCTTTTCCTTTCTCCACATCTTGTACTCGTTTTGCATCTTCATGTCGGCGCCCATCTGGAGCTTGCTCCAGCCCACGCCGTCGAAGGGGTCGCCGGGGTCCACCCTTACCATGGGCCTGGTAAGTTCGGGAACCCCCTCGGGCGCATAGGGCCAGTTCCAAGCGGTGGCCAGCATGCCGATGGAGCGCATGCTGCCGAGCTCGTTATAGAGCACCTGGTGCGTGTGGCCGTGGATGTTCGTGACGCTGGTGTATGGCTTGAGAATCTCATGGACCTCTCTCCAGTCGCGAACCCAGAAGTTCCAGGGCGGGTAGTATTCATAGAGGGGGTTGTGGGAGAAGAGTATCACGGGCTTGTCCTTCGGCCAGTCAGAAAGGGTCTTGCTGAGCCACTGGCGCTGCTCGGGCCCGAGGCCTGACCAGGGGCCGGCCACCGAGCCGTCGAGGGTGGCCATGTGACCCATCCTCTCCTTGGGGGACATCTTCGTGGCGCTCCAGTAGTCGGGGGCGTGGCTCACGGTGTCCAGGCCTACTATGCGCACGCCCTTGTGGTCGAAGCTCCAGTTAGGCTTGCCGAAGTGGTCCATCCACTTCTTTCCGAGGTCCAGGTACCAGTCGTGCTCGCCGGGTATGAAGTATTTCTTCACCTTGATGGGCTCCAGAAGCTCCACCCCCAGGTCGAGCTCGGCGGGGTCGCCCAGCTGGGCCAGGTCTCCGCCGTAGATGAGGAAGTCCGGCGCCGGGCTCATCCCGGTCACGTCGTTTACGGCCCTCTCGAGCTTCTCGACGAAACGCGTGTTGAGGCTCTTCGGGTATAGGTGGCTGTCCGATATCCACACGAAGCTGAAGGAGCTTGCCCCGAAGGCCAGGTCCACCTTGCTGAAGACCGGCAGTATGCCGTGGGCCGCCGCCCCCGCGGCGACGAAGGTCGTCGCCCTCAGGAAGTCCCTTCGGCTGAGGCCCGGCCGGCTTCCCCCAGATCCTTTAGCCCTGCCTTTTTCACCTTTGCCTGCCATAGTGTCCTCCTTGAATGCCTCATTTCTTGAGTTCCACATCTAGGGTTGCTGTCTCCCCCGGCTTCACGGTGACGGCTTTTTCCATGACGCCGGTCTCTTCCTGCCATATGAGAACCGTGTGCTCCCCGGGCGGCACGTCGGCGATGGTGAAGGTGCCGTCCTCGGCCGTGAGGGCGTAATAGGGGTTGTCCACGACGTATATCCAGCCCCGCATCCAGCCGTGGGAGTCGCACTCCACCCTGACCACGCCCGACTCCTTCAGGGTCTGCTTGACCTGCATCCCCTGGAGGGGCAGGGCCACGTTGAAAGCCGTCTTTTTGCCATAGAAGCCGTGGGTATTGTGGAGGGTATTGTCGGAATTATGGATGTCCACAGGCCCTTCCCTGGCGACCTGCACGTGGGGGTGGAACCGGCAGTCCTTGTTGTCTATGGAGGCCGGCGACTTCGGCATATCGAAGGGCTTGCCCGCTTCGATGTCCTTGATGTAGACCACCGCGTCCTTGACGCCACCACCCGGCCCCACTACTATGAGCGGGTCCTCGCGGGGTCCCCCGCAGATGTTCTGGTCCTTTGTGGGGACCACCTTTCTCGTCGGAACCGTTCCCTTATAGGTTATTTTCCCCTTGACGGTGCCGCCGTTTGCGACCTTCGCCTCCTCGTAGGCAAAGCCCGCGCTCGGGAAAATCAACGACATTGCGAGCACGGCCGTGAACACAAACCCCGCCGCCAATGCCGTCGCACCATATCTCCTTCTCATGCCAGTCCTCCTTGTACCGGAAACTTTCGCCAGTTCAGTATCCTATGCCGGGGCCGAAGCCTCCCCAAAACTTGTACAGGTAATACGCGCCCCATGCAAGCAGCGCCACGCACATTATCCAGAACCAGAGGGGGATATTCCTCTCGTTTTCCTCTATGCCGGTCTGCTCAAACGTCTCCTTCTCCATCTTCATCATCCAGTTCCCTCTCCAGGATTCTGTACTTGACGTCCTCGGCCTCGTCGAGATGGCCGCTCAGCGCCGACCACACGAAGATGCCCAGGGCGCCGAGGCCCATGCAGAGCGCCATCAGAAACTCGTAAAAGACTATTTCTCCGCCCATTTTCCCTCGTCGGATGAGAAACTCAGCACGAAGTACGAAAGCGCCCACCGGTCCTCCTCGGAGGCGAGCACCGGGCCGTAGGAGGGCATGGGGGTGCCGTTCAGGCCGGTCATGAAAGTCCTGTAGATGTCTTCCGGCCTGGGGCCCGACTTGAAGATCCCCTTGGTGAAATCCGTGGGCAGTATCTTGTCCCCGAAGTCGTCCGTGAGGTACGGCGCCGAGGAGCCGTCGCCCATGCCGCCGTCCCCGTGGCACTCCCTGCATCTTAGCTTGTCGTACAGGTCCTTGCCCTTTGCCAGGAGGGCCTCGTCGGGCTTCGGCGCCTCCGGGACAAATATGGGAGGCTCCGGCGGAAACTCCTCGAAATCCTTCGAGAATGTCTTGATGTACTGCACCAGGTCCCACCTCTCTTCCTCGGGCAGCGTGAACCAGGGCGGCATGGCCGTGCCCCTGACGCCCTCGGTGACTGTCCTGTAGAGGTCCGAATCCAGCGGCACCGAGCCGCTGGGCGTGGTACGGAACTTGTAGGTTCCCGAGGTAAAGTCCCTGGGCTTTGCCCTCACGAAGAACTTGGCCGCCGGGCCCTTGCCGTCGCCCTTTTCTCCGTGGCAGCCTTCACACCTGCGCTTGTAAGCCTTCTTGCCGTGCTCGACGGATTCATCGCTTTTCATGGGGGCCGAGCCGCTCGAGATGATCTGGTAGGGGAACGTGTCGCGCCACTTGCCGCGGTTCATCCCCAGGTTCTGGACGAAGGCTATCAGGGCCTTGCCGTCGGCGTTGGGCACGAAATCGGAGCGGACGCCGAGCTGTTCGCGGAGGCCCTGGGCGTTTCGCTCTTTGGGCAAGCCTTGGCTTTCCTCTGCCGCCTCCCCTTCCTTTTCCTTCTCTTGATATTTCTCGAAAAGCCAAGTGAACTTAGGCATTATGGAGTCCGGAACAACCATCCGGGCGTCGAAAAAGTGCGCCCTGTGCCAGTCGTCCCCGTATTTCCCGCCGTCGCGAGTGAGGTCGGGGCCTATCCTCCTGGTGCCGAAGGTGTGGGGCACGTCGTAGGCGTATTCTCCCACCTGCGAGACCGGCCCCCAGCGCCTCTGCTCGCCGGCCACGGGCCTCACGTACATCGAGTGGCAGTACCAGCAGCCCTCACGGATGTATATCTGCCTGCCCCGCCTCAGGAGGGCGTCGTAGTCCTCCGTCTCTCCCGCCACGTCCTTGAGCTCTCCGAGATTTGTCCTTATGGTCTTGGTCACCTTCACCACCCTGGTCTCCTTCATCGCCGCGGGAAGGAGGCCCTGGATGACTAACGCCAGGGAGATGAAGGCGAAGCCGGCTATCAGCGCTATGAGCTTGGCGTTCCTCATCGCTCGCCCCTCAGGAGGTTTATCGCCACGAGAGCCACCCCCAGGTCCATTGAAATCCCGGAGAAGGTGCGTATGAGCCAGTAGGGCTTCATGGCCTTGAGACTGTCGACGAAGACGGCGCCCTCCATGAGCATGGTGCCCTGGGTGAGGCCCTGTATGATGAGGCCCGATCCCATGAAAGAGATGCCTACGATTATGAGCCACGTGCTGTAGTTCGCGATGCGCCTGCTGAAGCCCCTTCCGGTTATCTTCGGCCAGACGTAGTAGCTTCCGGCCAGGACGAAAAGTATGTAGCCGCCGAAGATGGTAAGGTGGGAGTGGGCTATGACGAAGTCCGTGAAATGCGTGGGGGTGTTTAATCCCCTGAGGGCCTCGAAACAGCCCTGGAAGCTGCCGAGCGAATAGAAGAGCGTGCCCACGATCAGGAGCTTCACGGTGAAGCTGTCAAAGAAGGTGTGCCACTTGCCCCTGAGGGTGCCGAAGAAATTCACGAGCACTGCCGCCACCGGGATGATGAGCATCATGCTGGCCACTATGGCGACGGTCTCGGCCCAGTCGACGATGGGGCTGAACAGGTAATGGTGAATCCCGACAAAGGGGTAGAAGAACGCCAGGGACCAGAACCCCAGGAGGCCGAGCCTCTGGCTGTAAAGCGGGCTCCTGGCCGCCACGGGCAGGAAATAGTAAATGATTCCGAGGCCCGCCGGTGTTATCCAGAGCCCCACGGTATAGTGTATGAAGAGGCCGTGGAGGGCCACGTTGTTCACGCCGGCCATCGTGTAGGGGAGTATGAAATTGCCCAGGAGGAGGTTTATGCTCGTCCAGACGAGGGCGGCCGTTATGTACCAGAGGGAGACGTAGAGCTTCTCCTCCTTCCGCCTCGCGATGGTCATGAAGACCTGGAAGGCCAGGACCACGAACGTGAGCCACATGACCACGGCGACGGGAAGCGGAAACTCCGCCACTTCCAGACCCTTGTTGTAGCCGGCCATTATCCCGACGAAGCCGGCTATCATGGTCAGGTTCCATACCCAGACGAGGTATCTCCCCCATTCCTCCTTGTACATCCTCGTGCCCGTTATCTTGGGCACGATGTAGTAGAAGAGGCCGAAGGCCACGGTGCTGAAGAAGGCGAAGATGACGCCGTTTATGTGGACGGGCCTCAGCCGGCCGAAGACGGTGTACTCGGTATTGAGGAAATTGGGGAAGTTGAACTTAAGGGAGACGAGTATCCCCACCAGGGGGGCCACTATGCCCCATAAGAATCCCCAGGAGAGCCAGCCCGTAATGACTTTCTCGTTCGTCAGACTGTCCGCTTTTCCCATGGGTTTGGTTGACCCGGCCTCGTTTTTAATCAGACACTATTACACTTTTGATTCGATGTCAAGGGCGGGGGCGGGGACATTTTCGGGCCCTGCCGCCGGGCGGGGTGCCTTAAGCCTGAGGGAGTTTGCGACCACCACCAGGGAGCTTGCTGCCATCAGGGCCGCGGAGATTATCGGGTGTATCTTTCCCATCGCGGCAAGGGGAAGAAGCACTATGTTATAGGAGAAGGCCCATAACAGGTTCTGCCTTATGGTGCCGAGGGTCCGCCTGGCTACCCGGACTAACTCGGCCGCGTCCCTGAGGTCGTCCCTCATAAGGACGACGCCGGCGCTTTCGGCGGCTATGTCGGCGGCCCTGCCCATCGCCGCCCCCACGTCGGCCTCGGCGAGGGCCGGGGCGTCGTTTATCCCGTCGCCGACCATCATGACCACGAACCCCTCGTCCCTGCTCCGGCGGAGCCGGAGGGCCTTTTCCCCGGGCGAGGCCCCGTGGAGGAAGGGGCAGTGGGCCGAGTCCTCAAGGCACAGCCCTGCCCGCGACGCCGCGCGCTCGGCGGCCCCCCTTCCGTCGCCCGTGATGAGGCCCACGCCGAGGCCCATCTCCCTGAGGGCTGAGACGGCCTCCGGGGCCTCGGCCCTGACCGTGTCCGAAAGGGCGAGCCAGGCCACGAGCTCCCCTTCCGCCATGACCCCCACGACGCTCATCCCACTTAAGGAGAGTTCCTCGTACGCCGCCGCCTGTTCCTCGGTCGCCACGAGCCCCCGGCCCTCGAGGAAGGCCCTACTGCCCACCTCGACGGCCACGCCTTCGACAATGCCCTCCACGCCCCCTCCGGGGTGGGCTCTGAAACTCTCGACCTCGCCGAGGGTTTGGGCGCCAACAGCGCTTTTCAGGGCCCGGGCGAGGGCGTGTTCCGATTCCCTCTCCACCGTGGCGGCAAGGAGGAGGGCCTCTTCCGGCGGGGCGCCGAAGGCCCTGACCTCGGCGAGCTCGGGCTTTCCGGTGGTGAGGGTGCCGGTCTTGTCGAAGACGACCATGTCCACTTTTGAAGCCGCCTCGAGGACGTCTCCGCCCTTGACCTTTATGCCTCTTTTCGAGGCCAGCGTGCCGCCCATGAGGACGGCTATGGGGGTGGCGAGCCCCAGGGAGCACGGACAGGCCACGACGAGGACGGCAACGGCGTTCATCATGGCGGAGGAAAACCCAGCCCCCTGGAAGTAGCGGAACGAAAAGACCGAAGCCGCAAGCGCCATCACGAAGGGCACGAACCAGCCCACCACCCGGTCGGCCACGCCCTGTATGGGCGCCTTCCGGGCCTGGGCGTCCTCGGCGGTCCTGATTATGTGCGAAAGCACGGCGCCCTCCCCCGTGCGCTCCACCTCGAGGAGGAGGCTTCCGTTCAGGTTCGAGGTGCCCGCGTAGACCTCGTCGCCCGCGGCCTTCCTCACCGGCACGGACTCGCCTGTGAGCATGGACTCGTCCACCTCCGATATCCCCTCCGCCACCCGGCAGTCGGCAGGCACCGCGTCGCCGGGGATGACCCTTATCCTGTCCCCCGCCTTCAAGGAGGATACGGGCACCCTCGTTTCCTTCCCGCCGGGCGGCAGGAGGCTCGCCTCGCGGGGCTGAAGCCCGTAGAGGGAGGAGACGGCCTCGGAGGCGCCGGCCCTGGCGCCGGCCTCGAGGAACCTGCCCAGGAGGATGAGGGTTATTATCATGGAGGAGGTGTCGAAGTACACTTCGCCCCCCGAGAATATCTGGGCCACGCTGTAGGCGTAGGCGCTGAAGGAGCCAAGGAAGACCAGGGTGTCCATGGTGACGGCCCGGTTCACAAGCCCCTTCACGGCGTTCCTCATGAAGGGGTAGCCGGAATAGAACATCACCGGCGTTGCCAGGCCCCAGAGGAGGAGCTGGAGGTTCCTCTTTGACGCGGCGTCTATCTCTCCGAAGTACTCGACATAGAGGGCGATTGAAAAGAGCATTATCTGGAGCGAGAAGAAGGCCGCCGTGGCGAGCCTTACGAGGAGCTCCTTCCTCTCCTGGCGGAGCACCTCCAGCCCCCCCTCCGCGCCCATGGGGCGGGGGGTGTATCCGAGGGAGGCTATCGCCCTCAGTATCGCGTCGAGGTCCGTCCGTTCCGGCGACCACCTTATCCTGGCCCTGTGGCTCACGTGGTCGACCCTGGCCTGGGTCACGCCGGGGCGCTTCATGAGAAACCGCTCGACGAGCCACACGCAGGCCGAGCACCTCACCCCCGAAAGCACCAGGTCCACCTCGCGCTCCTGGCCGAGCTGGCGCACCCGGTCTAAGAAGTGCTCGGCCGAGACCGCCGAAACCGAAGGCGGGCCGGGCGTCCACCCATCCCTCCTGTCGTAGAAGGCCTCAAGCCCGACGCCCTTCAGGAGGTGGTAGATGTTTCTGCACGCCGGGCAGCAGAAGGCCCTCCGGGCTCCGCCTTCCTCCTCGACCACGGCGTTGGCCCCGCCCACGGGAGCGAGGCAGTGGGCGCAGACTTCGTTGCCGCTCACGACAGGACCCTTCCCAGGCCTTTGTAGAGGAACAGAACCCCCATGGCTATCACGATTATGGCCGAGAGGCGGTAGAACCGCGCCCTCATCTTCCCTCCCAGGAAGCCCGAGACGCTGCCGAAGGCAAGGAGGGGGATGGCGGTCCCCGCGCCGAAGAGGAGCATGAGCGCCGCGCCCCTCAAAACTCCCGCGGCCTGCCCCGGGGACTCCATGCCCGCCCTGGCGCTTACGAGCAGGGCCGAGTACACGAGGCCGCAGGGGATCAGGCCGAGCACCAGGCCCAGGGGATAGAAGGCCCCGGGGCCGGGGTATTCGCGGAGGTACTCGAGGAGGCGGGTGATCGCGCGCATCCGGACGGCCTTTTCCTCCAGGCGCCTCATGAAGGGAAGGAGGCCGGCCATGCTCAGCCCCATAAGAATTATCAGGACCCCCGCCAGGACGAGGGGGGCGCTCTGGAGCCAGCGGGGAAACGGAAGCCCCCCCTGGGAGTAGCCCGCGTAGGAGCCCAGCAGGCCCATGACGCCGCCGAGCACCGCGTAGGTGGAGACCCTTCCGGCGTTATAGAGCAGGTGCGGGAGCACGCCCCGGCATCGG
Source organism: Nitrospirota bacterium (assembly GCA_037385265.1). Lineage (GTDB taxonomy): Bacteria > Nitrospirota > Thermodesulfovibrionia > Thermodesulfovibrionales > JdFR-86 > JARRNG01. The sequence goes on along the minus strand of JARRNG010000011.1, from coordinate 4,308 downwards.
GTGCTCATGGAGTAGGAGACCACCACGGGGCCGCACATCATGATGCAGTGGCCCGCGCCTCCGGTCAGGCCCCCAAGGAAGACCATTAAGAATATTTCTTGCATAGCGCTGTTATCAGGCGACGTGTGCGTCTACAGGGTAATTGTATCACCGGGAGCGGGCGTGTCAAATCCGGAAGACCCGCGGTTCCGGCCTTTTGGGGTATGACGCCGGTCATATCACGGCTATTGGCCGCGCCGTTACCATATGGTGTATGAAAGACCGCATAGCCGAGACCGCCAGAGTGCTCCAGAAGAGGGGCCGCCGGGCCAGGGTGAGGCTCGAGGGCGGAGGCACCTGCCGCAAGTGAGGCCTCGCGGCCCTGGGGCTTTGCAAGCCCGGAGGGACGGGCATGGTCTTCGACGTCCTGGACGAAAAGGGGGCAGAGGTGGGCGACGTGGTCAGGCTCGGCCTCGGTGCTGGGCCCCATGCCATGGGCTACCTGCTGGCTTACATATTGCCCCTTGCGGGCCTCACGGCCGGGACTTTCCTCGGCTGGGCGCTTTCTCTCCGATGGGGCTTCGAGTGGCTCGAGGCCGCGGGGGGCGTTCTGGGTTTAGCTCTGTGCCTTCCGCTAACCCTCAGGCGGCTCAGGGGGCTTGACAGGGCCAACAGGATGCACATAGCCAGCATAGTCAGGGAAGTGCCCGATTTTGAACCCGAAAGGGCGGGCTTCTCCGAGGGCCGGGACTATATGAGGGCCTTCAGGAACGCTTAAAACCCCTCTTCGACGCGATCTCACGCCTATTCTTCACCTAATAAGCCGATTGCATTTTACCACCGGAATTGGTTAAAATCTTTACATAATCATTTCGCGTGAGTTGTTTGCTGAGAGTGGGTGTTCCCACTCTTTTGTTTTATGGGCAGGATTGAGGACAAGATCGGGGAGCTTGCCAGGGAAGTTGCCGACGGCATGGGCGTGGAGCTGGTGGACGCAGAGCTCCGCGGGGCCGGAAGGAGGACTTTGCTGCGGGTCACGATAGACAGGGAAGGAGGCGTCACGGTGGGCGACTGCGAGAGGTTCAGCAAGGACCTCGGCGCGATGCTCGACGTGGAGGACCTCCTCAAGGAGTCCTACACCCTGGAGGTCTCTTCCCCGGGCCTCGACAGGCCCCTCAAGGGCCCCGGGGACTTCAGGCGCCACCGGGGAAAGCTCGTGAACATTAGCCTGAGGGAGAAGGTCGAGGGCCGGGGGGCCTGGACCGGCCGGGTCGAGGACGCCCTGGAGGACAGGGTGAGGCTTTCGGTCGACGGCAAGAGCATAGAGATAGCGTACGGCAACATACTAAAGGCGGTCTTGGAGATAGAGATATAATGACGAAGGAAATAATTCACGTAATCGACCAGATAAGCAGGGAAAAGGGCATATCCAGAGACGTGCTCGTGGAGGCGCTTTCCTCGGCCCTCGTCTCCGCCGTCCGCAAGAAGATGGATGGCAGGACGAACATCCACATCAGGTTCGACGAACAGACCGGCAAGTTCGACTTCTACGAGACCAAGACCATCGTCGAAGACGTCGCCGACAAGGACTACGAGATATCCCAGGCCGATGCCAAGAAGATCGACGCCCGGAAGACCCTGGGCGAGGACGTGGAAATCCCCCTGGCGGCGCAGGAGTTCTCCCGTATAGCCGCCCAGACGGCCAAGCAGGTCATCTTCCAGAGGGTAAGGGAGGCCGAGCGCGAGGTTATCTTCGACGAGTTCAAGGACAAGGTCGGCCAGATAGTCAGCGGCACCGTCTCGAGGAGGGAAAAGGGCCTGTACTTCGTGAGCATCGGCAAGGCCGAGGCCCTGCTTCCGCAGCGAAACACCCTCCCCACCGAGACCCTCAAGAGGGGAGACATGGTAAAGGCCCTGGTCGAGGAGATCCGCTCGACTTCCAAGGGGCCCGAGATCATCATATCGAGGACCAGCCCGGACTTCGTGGCCGGCCTCTTCAAGATGGAGGTCCCCGAGATATCCGAGGGCCTGGTGGTCATCAAGGATGTCGTCAGGGAGCCCGGCGAGAGGACGAAGATAGCGGTCTACTCCACCACACCCTCCGTGGACCCCGTGGGCGCCTGCGTGGGCATGAAGGGGACGAGGGTCCAGTCGATAGTGCGCGAGCTCAGGGGCGAGCGCATAGACATCATCCCCTGGACCGACGACCTCAGGATGCTCATCGCCAGGGCCCTGAGCCCGGCCACCGTGGAGAGGGTGGGCATAGTGGAGGAGGAAAAGACGGCCATGGTAGTCGTCAACGACCAGCAGCTCTCCATCGCCATCGGCAAGAAGGGCCAGAACGTCCGCCTCGCCATGAAGCTCACGGGTTGGGACATCGACATCCTCAGCGAGAGCGAGTACTCCAAGATAAAGATGGAGGAGGCCGACAAGAGCCTCGAGGAGTCCCTGGCCGAGCATTCCTCTGAGGCCGGCGGCGAGGAGGAAGGCGCGGAGGAGCCGGAAGCCGGCGAAGAGCCGTCCGCCGAGGAGCCAGCCGGCGAAGAGCCGGAAGAGGCCGGGGAAGAAGAAAAACCTTCCGATTGATGGACAACAGCCTTCCCGAACTGAAGGTCCAGTACATAAAGGGTGTGGGGCCGCGCAAGGCGGAGCTTCTGGCGAAGCTCGGCATCCACAGCGTCTGGGACGCCATGCTCTACCTTCCAGTCCGCTACGAGGACAGGCGCAATATCCGCAGCATCCGCGACGCCCGGGCCGGTGAGTTCGAGACGGTCTCCGGAAACGTCCTGGGTTCCGACCTTAAGAAGATCAGGCGCGGCCTGAGCATCTTCGAGCTCACGGTCTCCGACGGCACGGGAATCATCAAGGGCAAGTGGTTCAACCAGCCCTACCTCAAGAAGGTCTTCAGAGGCGGCCGCAGCGTCGTCTTGAGCGGCACGGTCAAGTACGGCTGGCGGGGCGCCGGCCTGGAGATAGAAAATCCCGACTACGAGTTCGTGGAGGGCGAGGAGGACCACCTCGTCCACATGGGACGCATAGTCCCCGTCTACCGCGCCACGGAGAACCTGAGCCCCAAGCAGATACGCTCCATAATCTATAACGTCCTCCGGGCCCACGGAGACGACATCGAGGACCCCGTGCCCGCCGAGATTCTCGAGCGCGAGGGCCTACCGGGGCTCAGGGAAAGCGTGCTCGGCTCCCACTTTCCGGGGCCCGGGGCCGACCTGAAGCTCCTCTCCGACTGGCGCACGGACCACCAGCAGAGGCTCAGCTTCGACGAGTTCTTCATGCTCGAGCTCGGCCTGGCGGTGCTGAAGCGCGGAAAGCTCCGCGAAAGGGGCATCTGTTTCGCCCCCGCCGGAAGGCTCACCGCGGGGCTTCTCGATTCGCTCCCCTTCAGGCTCACCGGGGCACAGGAGAGGGCCTTCGGGGAGATAAGGGCCGACATGCGGAGCCCCTCTCCCATGCACCGCCTCATGCAGGGCGACGTGGGCTCCGGAAAGACCGTGGTGGCCCTCCTGGCGATGCTGAACGCCGTGGAGTGCGGCTACCAGGCGGCCCTCATGGCCCCGACGGAGATACTGGCCAGGCAGCATTATGAAAACATAGGCCGCATGGTCGGGGGGCTCGACGTCTCGGTGGCCCTGCTTACGGGCAGCGACAGGGAAAGGCCCCTCGAGGAGCTGGCCTCCGGGGAGATAGACATCGCCGTTGGCACCCACGCCCTGATACAGGAAGATATCAGGTTCAAGGCCCTGGGCCTCGCCGTGATTGACGAGCAGCACCGGTTCGGCGTCATGCAGAGGGCCGTGCTCAGGCAGAAGGCGGGCAACCCCGACGTCCTCGTCATGACCGCCACGCCCATCCCCAGGACGCTTGCCATGACCCTCTACGGCGACCTCGATTATTCTGTGATAGACGAGATGCCCCCGGGGAGGACGCCGGTGAAGACCCTGGTCTTTACGCCAGACCAGAAGCAGGAGATTTACGGACTCATCTCCCAGGAGGTCTCGTCGGGGGGGAAGGTCTACGTGGTCTATCCTGTCATCGAGGAGTCCGAGAAGTCCGCTCTCCGCTCCGCCACCATGGGCGAGGAGGCCTTCAGGAAGGTCTTCCCCGACTTCAGGGTGGCGCTCATCCACGGCCGCATGAAGCCCGCCGAGAGGGACGCCGTGATGGGCGAGTTCAAGGAGGGAAACATCGACATACTCGTGAGCACCACGGTTATAGAGGTGGGGGTGGACGTGCCCGAGGCCTCGCTGATGCTCGTGGTGCACGCCGAGAGGTTCGGCCTTTCGCAACTCCACCAGCTGAGGGGCCGGGTGGGCA
>JARRNG010000010.1:0-35029 GCA_037385265.1 Nitrospirota bacterium | reverse complement strand
GCAAGCCGCTCTCCCCCTGGCAACATCTCTCTGCCGGGGACCGCATTCCTCGGCCCCGGGCGACCTCCTTGCCATTATGGGGGGCGTCTTTTATAATTATTGTTCTTATGAAGAAGAAGGTGAGCGTCATAGGGGCGGGTAACGTAGGGGCCACCATCGCGCAGCTTCTTGCGCAGGCCGGTCTTTCGGACGTTGTGCTCTTCGACATCGTCGAGGGCCTCGCCGCGGGAAAGGCCCTGGACATCCTCGAGGCGTGCCCCCTTTGGGGCTCGGCCTCAAGGGTCGAGGGCACGACCGACTACGCCGCCACCTCGGGCTCGGACATCGCGGTCATCACGGCGGGGCTCCCGCGGAAGCCAGGGATGTCCAGGGACGACCTCCTCCAGGCCAACGCAGACATCGTCAGGGAGGCCGCCGAAGCCGTTTCGAAGGCCTCGCCGGGGGCGATGCTCATAGTCGTAACTAACCCCATGGACGTGATGACCCAGCTCGCCTGGAGGGCCTCGGGCCTCGAACACCAGAGGGTGATGGGGATGGGCGGCGTGCTCGACTCGGCGAGGTTCAGGACCTTCGTGGCCCAGGAGGCGGGCGTCTCCCCGGCCGACGTGGAGGCCCTCGTGCTGGGCGGCCACGGTGACCAGATGGTGCCGCTTCCGCGCTTCACTACGGTAAAGGGCGTGCCCGTTACCGAGATGTTCCCGGAGGAGAAGGTCAGGGCGCTTATAGACAGGACGCGGAACGGTGGGGCCGAGATAGTGGGATATCTGAAGACCGGGAGCGCCTACTACGCCCCGGCTGCTTCGGTCTTCGAGATGGCGAAGTCCATCCTGCTTGACGAAAAGCGGGTGCTTCCCACGGCGGCCTACCTCGCTGGCGAGTACGGGGTAGAGGGGCTTTACGCTGGGGTGCCCGCGGTGCTCGGGAGCTCGGGCGTGGAGAAGGTCGTGGAGCTAAGGCTCTCCGGGGCCGAAAAGGACGCCTTCGAGCGCTCCGTGTCCGCCGTAAGGGGGCTCACCCAGAAACTTGGAATAACATAGAAGGGAGACATCGATTTGGAGAGGACACTTTCTATCGTCAAGCCCGACGGAGTTCAGAAGAACATCATAGGCGAGGTCGTCAGGCGCTTCGAGACCGCGGGGCTCAGCATAAAGGCCCTCAAGATGCTCCACGTCACCAAGAGGGAGGCCGAGGGCTTCTACATCGTCCACAAGGAGAGGCCCTTTTACGGCGAGCTCACCGATTTTCTCTCAGAGGGGCCGATAGTCGTAATGGTCATCGAAGGCGAAGGCGCGATAAAGAAGGTCAGGGACATAATGGGCGCCACGAACCCCAAGGACGCGGCCCCGGGCACCATCAGGAAGGACTTCGCCACGAACATCGAGCGGAACGTGGTCCACGGGTCGGATTCACCCGAGTCGGCGTCGTTCGAGATACCCTACTTCTTTTCCGCCGTGGAGATAACGAGGTAGCCAAGGAAAAACATTCACAGGGCAAGGGGGAGGCAGCGATGGATTATTTCTTCACCGAAGAACAGCAGATGATAAAGGAGCTGGCGGCCCAGATAGCGCGCGAGAAGGTCGTGCCCGTCAGGGCCGAGCTCGACGAGAAGTCGGAGTTTCCCAGGGAGATAATGAACGTGCTGGGCCAGAGCGACCTCATGGGCCTCTACATCCCCGAGGAATACGGCGGGGCCGGCATGGGGGGTATGGAGCTCTGCATAGCCGTAGAGGAGCTTTCGAAGGCCTGTCTCGGAGTCTCCACCTCCTTCGCGGCCAACGCCCTGGGCACCTACCCCATCCTGATCCACGGCTCCGAAGAGCAGAAGCAGAAATACCTGCCCGACATCGCCTCGGGCAAGAAACTGGTAGCCTTCGCCCTCACCGAGGCCAACGCCGGAAGCGACGCCGGAGGGGTCCAGACCACGGCCAGGCTCGAGGGCGACGAGTACGTCCTTAACGGCACCAAGCAGTGGATAACAAACGGCAGCGAGGCCGACATATACACCGTCATAGCCATCACCGACAGGGAAAAGGGGGCGCGCGGCGCATCGGCCTTCATCGTGGAGAAAGGCACCCCTGGCTTCACCTTCGGGAAGAAAGAGGACAAGATGGGCATCAGGGCCTCCACGACCTGCGAGCTCATATTCGACAACTGCCGCGTGCCCAAGGGAAACACCATCGGCCGCGAGGGCATGGGCTTCATAGTGGCCATGAAGACCTTGGACAAGAGCCGCCCCGGCGTGGCGGCCCAGGGAGTGGGCGTGGCCCAAGGGGCCATAGACGAGGCCATTAAGTTCGCCCGCCAGAGGGTGCAGTTCGGAAAGCCCATCATAAGCTTCCAGGCCGTGCAGCACATGCTTGCCGACATGGCCACCCAGACCGAGGCCGCAAGGGCCCTACTCTACGCGGTGTGCAAGTTCATAGACAGCGGGGCCAGGGACGTCTCGATGGCCTCGGCCATGTCGAAGCTCTTCGCCACGGACGTGGCCATGAGGGTCACCACCGACGCCCTTCAGGTGATGGGCGGCTCGGGCTACATGAAGGAGTATCCCCTGGAGAAGATGATGAGGGACGCCAAGATTCTTCAGATATACGAGGGCACGAACCAGATCCAGAGAAACGTCATCGGCCAGGCCCTCATAAAGGAGGCCGCCAAGGGCGGCAAGTAGAAAGGCGCTTAAGCAAGTATAATGAAGGCCCGCTCGACCGAGTGGGCCTTCATTATGAATTAGTCTTCTAATATCAATCTACGGAATACCTTTGCCATTAGTGCGGATTTAATGTGCTTCTTCCAGTTAGTCAGACTATAGATAAACAAGAAACCACCGACAAATGCCTGCGGTAGAATGTTAAACAAAACATAGAGCTCAACGCGAATGATTGAGAGTCTTCCGTCACAAAGTCTTCGGTGGGGTCAAGAGAAACGGCGAGATTGTTTCGTCGCTTCGCTCCCCTCAACGACGGATTTGTTCTTCGGGCCCCATTGAAAATCTCAGAGAAGCGAAGAGAGGCCGGAGGGTTAAAAAGCGATTCGTGTCTGAGGCGCAAAAGCGCCGAGTTTGAATCGATTTACCGTAGGCCGACCGGAGCGGAGCGTCCCGGAGATTTTCCTGGGGCGCCCTTTTTGTGCAACTTTTTGGGCGAGCAAAAAGTGCCGGGGCATGGGGCGGAGCCCGAGGACTTAAACCAAAGTTCGTGAAATGGCTTTAGTGAAGCGTTTCACATGGACGGCTTCACTCCGGGCGGGTTAGAATGGCCATGGCAATAGGGTTCAAGGGATCGAGGGGTAAAAAGACAGCACGGTGGCGGGAGGCCTATTTGAACGAGTTTGAACGCAATAAGAACGCGCAAGGGGCGGATTCAAAAGCGAAACAAGGCCCAAAAATCCCGCCGAGATGAACGCAAAAAGAAAAGTCGGGCCTCAAGGGTTCGTGGGGCCGGAGGTCGAGTGGAAGCGCCTCAAGCTTTACAGGGCCGCGCGTAAAATCGTATAATTTTTCCTTGAAATTCCCTGCCAGAGATAGAGAGGGACCATGAACATCGTAGTATGCATAAAGCAGGTGCCCGACACCGCCGAGGTGAGGATAAACCCCGAGACGGGAACCCTCATGCGCGAAGGCGTCCCGAGCATCATTAACCCCTACGACACCCACGCCCTCGAGGCGGCCCTTCAGATGAAAGACCAGAAGGGGGCCACGGTGACGGTCCTAACGATGGGGCCGCCCCAGGCCGAGGCCGCCCTGAGGGAGGCTATATCCATGGGCGCAGACGAAGCCGTGCTGCTCACCGACAGGGCCTTCGCGGGCTCCGACACCTGGGCCACTTCGTACGCCCTTTCGAAGGCTATCGAAAAGCTTAAGGCCGACATCATAATCTGCGGAAAGCAGGCCATAGACGGCGACACCGCCCAGGTGGGCCCCGAGGTGGCCGAGATGATGGGCATCCCCCACGTGGCCTACGTGAAGAAGGTGGAGGAGCTGGCCGGGGGCTCTATCAGGGTCGAGCGCATGATGGACGAGGGCTACGACGTTGTGGAGTCGACCCTTCCGGTGCTCCTTACCGTGGTCAAGGAGCTGAACATCCCAAGGCTCCCCTCCCTGAAAGGGAAGATGAGGGCGAAGAAGGCGGAAGTGAAAAAATGGACCGCCGCGGACATCGGCGCCGAGGAGGAGCTCCTCGGCCTTAAGGGCTCGCCCACGCAGGTCAAGAAGATATTCGCCCCCGAGGCGCGCTCCGACAGGGAGATGATAGAGGGCACCCCGGAGGAGCAGGCCGAGAAACTCCTGAAGAAGCTCACGGAGATGAAATGCGTATAGTGATCGACCTCTCCAAGTGCACGGGCTGCGAGAGCTGCCTCGCCTCCTGTCCTTTCGACGCCATCGAGATAGTCGAGGGCAAGGCCTACATAAACGAGTACTGCCAGGCCTGCATGGCCTGCCTCTCCACGTGTCCCGAAGGGGCGATAACGGAGATTAAAGCGGCCGGCGAGGAGGCCCCAGACAGGGGAGCCCTCGAGGCATACAAGGGCGTCTGGGTCTTCGCCGAGCAGCGCGGAGGCACGGTGGCGCCGGTGGCGCTTGAGCTCCTTGGGGCGGGAAGAAGGCTCGCCGAAAGGCTCGGCGTTGAGCTTTCGGCGGTGCTCCTCGGAGCCGACGAGGCGCAGGCCCGGGAGCTCGTCCGCTGGGGGGCGGACAAGGTATACCACTGCGACGACCCCTCCCTTCAGAGCTTCAACGACGAGCCCTACGCCAGGGTGCTCTCGACCCTCGTCGAGGAGTTCAAGCCCGAGATAGTCCTTGCCGGGGCCACCCCCATAGGGCGCTCCTTCGTCCCCAGGGTTGCCGCCAGGTTGAAGACGGGCCTCACGGCCGACTGCACGTCGCTGGAGGTGGAGGAGGGGAAGAGAGACCTCCAGCAGATACGCCCGGCCTTCGGCGGAAACATCATGGCCACCATCCTCTGCCCGAACTACAGGCCCCAGATAGCCACCGTGAGGCCCAGGGTGATGAAGCGGAATGAATACGACGAATCCCGCAAGGGAGAAATAATTAAGGTGACTGCCGACGACCTCAGCTCCAACACCAGGGTCATCGATACCGTCAAGGAGGTCTCGAGCCTCGCCGTAAATCTTCAGGAGGCCGAGGTCATCGTAAGCGGCGGAAGAGGGCTCGGCGACGCCAGGGGCTTCGAGATGCTCACCGAGCTCGCCGAGCTTCTGGAGGGCACCGTGGGGGCCTCCCGCGCGGCCGTTGACGAGGGCTGGATACCCTACTCCCACCAGGTGGGACAGACCGGGAAGACGGTCTGCCCGAAGATATACGTCGCCTGCGGCATATCCGGCGCCGTGCAGCACCTTGTGGGGATGCAGTCCTCCGACATCATAATAGCCATCAACAAAAACCCCGAGGCCCCCATATTCGGCGTGGCCACCTACGGCATCGTGGGCGACGTCTACGAGGTCGTCCCCATGCTCATCAAGAAGATAAAAGAGGCCAAGGGCAAGTGAGGACGGCCTTCGTATTCCCCGGCCAGGGCTCTCAGAAAGTGGGCATGGGCAGGGACCTCCACGAGGGCTTCGCCGAGGTGAGAGCCCTCTACGATGAAGCCTCCGACGCCTTGGGCTACGACGTCGCTGCCCTGAGCTTCCAAGGGCCCGAGGGTGAGCTCAACCGTACCGAGCGCACTCAGCCCTGCCTCCTTGCGGCAAGCGCGGCGGCGCTAAGGGCCCTGGAGCTAAGCGGGATTCGGCCTGAGGCCGTGGCGGGCCACAGCCTCGGGGAATACACCGCCCTGGTGGCCGCCGGGGTCCTTTCGTTTGGCGACGCCCTCAGGGTGACGGAGCTTCGCGGAAGGCTCATGCAGGAGGCGGTGCCCGAGGGCAAAGGCCTCATGGCAGCCGTGCTCGGCCTCGAGCGGGACAAGGTCAAGGAGATATGCCAGTCCTTGAAGTCCGGCTACGCGGCCCCCGCCAATTTCAACTGCCCCGGCCAGATAGTCATCTCCGGCGAGAAGGGGGCCGTGGAGGAGGCCATGAAGCTTTCCGACGAGGCCGGTGCTAGACGGGTTGTCCCCCTGGCGGTCAGCGTGCCCTCGCACTGCGCCCTCATGGAGGAAACCTCCAACCGCCTCGGCGAGTACCTCTCGAAGGGAGAAGGAATCGAGATGAGGGAGCCCCGGATACCCGTGGTCACGAACGCCGACGCCCGGTTCCTCTCTTCCGTCGAAAGCATAAGGGACGCCCTCATCCGGCAGCTCAAGGGGCCCGTCTACTGGGAAGACTCGATAGTGGCCATGCAGGAACGGGGGTTCGACACCTTCGTGGAGGTAGGCCCGGGCAAGGTCCTATCAGGGCTAATCAAGAGAATCTCCCGCAACGTCAAGATACTCAACGTCGAGGACAGGGCGAGCCTCGAAAAGACCCGGGAAGAGCTCAGAAAGTAGCCGCGTCGCCCACGCCCTCCTGTCCGGCATCATGCCATAACAAATACACTCTAAAGTGTCAGGAGCCCTCACCCCCAGGAAATGCCCGTGCGGCTTAGGCCTTGGTTTCGGGCTTTCCTATAATCCTTTCTATGTCTTCCCGGGTCAGGGTCTCCTCCTTGAGGAGTTCCTCGGCGAGCTTTTCGAGCTTGTCCCTGTTAGCCTTTAGTATCTCCTCGGCCTTGGACTCGGCCTCCACGATGATCTTTCGTATCTCCTGGTCCATCAGCCAGCCCATGTCCTCGCTGTAGCGCTTGGGCTGTGCCATCTCCCGCCCGAGGAAGGGATGCTCCTCGCCCCTTCCAAGGCTCAGGGGGCCCACCTTTTCGCTCATGCCCCACTGGGCGACCATCTTCTCGGCCAACTCGGTGGCCTCCTTGAGGTCGTTCTGAGCGCCGGTGCTCTTGTCCTGAAAGACGAGGATCTCGGCCACCCTGCCCCCCAGGGCCACGGCGAGCCTGTTTTTCAGGTAGCTCATGGGGTAGTAATGCCTGTCCTCCTTGGGCAAGAGCTGCGTGGCCCCCATCGACAGTCCCCTGGGCACGATGCTGACCTTGTAGATCGGGTCGGTGCCGGGAAGCCCCCAGGCCACGATGGTGTGGCCCGCCTCGTGGAAGGCCGTGATTCGCCTCTCCAGGTCGCTCAGGGTCTCCTCCCTGACGCTGCCCATCATTATCTTGTCCTTGGCCTCGTCGAAGTCCTCGGTGTCGATCTTCTTCTTGCCTTTTCTAACGGCCATGAGCGCGGCCTCGTTGGCGAGGTTTTCGATGTCGGCCCCGGTCATGCCGGGGGTTCCCTTGGCTATGCTCTCGAGGTCGATGTCCTCGGCGAGCTTCTTGTCCTTCGTGTGGACCTCGAGTATGGACTTCCGCTCCTTCCAGCCGGGCTTGTCTATGACCAGTTGCCTGTCGAACCTCCCCGGCCTGAGGAGCGCCGGGTCCAGGACGTCGGGGCGGTTGGTGGCGGCGATGACGATTATCTCTTCGTTGGGCTCGAACCCGTCGAGCTCGGCAAGAAGCTGGTTCAGGGTCTGCTCCCTCTCGTCGTGGCCTCCGCCGAGGCCCGTGCCCCTGGTCCGGCCCACGGCGTCTATCTCGTCAACGAAAATCATGCTGGGCTTGGTCTTCCTCGCCTTCTCGAAAAGGTCCCTGACCCTCGAGGCGCCCACGCCCACGAACATCTCAATGAACTCCGATGCGTTGATGCTGTAAAAGGGAACCCCGGCCTCGCCGGCGGTGGCCCTGGCAAGGAGGGTCTTCCCCGTGCCCGGCGCGCCGACCAGGATTATGCCGTTTGGCACCTTCGCGCCGATCTCCTTGAACTTCTCCGGGTTCTTCAGGAACTCGATGACTTCGGCAAGCTCCTTCTTGACGTTGTCCAGCCCGGCCACGTCCTCGTAAGTCACCCTGGGCATGGTGATGTCGTACTTCTTGGCCTTGCTCTGCCCGAAGGAGAAGAGCCCCCCCGGCCCGCCGCCCACCTGCTTCGTGGCCCTCCTCATGATATACATCCAGGCTCCTATGATTATCACCACGGGGAGCGTCCAGCTCAGGATCTGCCAGAGGACGGACGTCTGCTGCTCGGGCTCCGCGCTGACCTCCACATTCTTCTCCTCGAGCTTTTTCATGAGGTCCTCGCCGGCAAACTTCGGGGCGTAGGTGACGAAGTCAAGGACCTCCACGGGCTTGGGTGAGTCCTCGAGCTTCATCTCGGCCTTCTTCACGAGCCCGCCCCTTATGCGCTCCCCCCTGATGGAGACCGAATTGACGTTCCCCGCCTCGAGCTGGGCCATGAACTTGCTATAGGGGATGTTGTATCTGCTCACCCCCGGCTGGACCATGTAGACCTGCCAGACATAGACCAAGAGCATGGCCACGCCGAAGGCAATCGCCACCCTCCAGTGGGGCTGCTTGAGCTTTTCCCTGAGTTCGGAGGCGCCCTTTCCGTCGTCTTCCGGATTCATCACCATTAATTCTATCCTAATCGGCGGCAATTGCAAGCCTCGAGCCTGAAGTAACCGGACCGGAGGGTTTTCTTTGACATTAACACTACCACTTTGTAAAATTAATATCCCTATGCATTTCTTCAGCTACAGGAAGGGTGAACTCTACGCCGAGGACGTGCCCCTGAGGGTGCTGGCGAAAAAGTACGGCACCCCCCTGTACGTCTACAGCCAGGGCACCCTGGAGCGCCACGTGGAGAGCTACGAAAAGGCCTTCGGTGGATTTCCGCACGTCCTATGTTTCGCCGTCAAGGCGAATTCCAACCTCGCCGTCCTGGGCATACTCGCCAGGAAGGGAGCGGGCGCCGACGTGGTGTCGGGGGGCGAGCTCTTCAGGGCCCTCAAGGCGGGCGTGCCAGCCTCGAAAATAGTTTACGCCGGAGTTGGGAAGACCGAAGAGGAGATAAGGTACGCCCTGAAGTCGGGCATAATGATGTTTAACATCGAGTCCGGCCAGGAACTCCGGGAGATAGACCGCGTGGCGGGCAGGCTGAGGGCCAAGGCCCCAATTGCCCTCAGGATAAACCCCGACATCGACCCGCTGACGCATCCCTACATCTCCACGGGGCTCAAGAAATACAAGTTCGGCATCCCCATGGAGGAGGCCCTCGAATATTTCCGTCTTGCCCAGGGCATGAAGAACGTGGAGGTGGTGGGCATCCACAAGCACATCGGCTCGCAGATAACGGAGGTCACCCCCTTCGTGGACGCCATGAACCGCATTCTCACCCTGGTGGACGAGCTGAGGGACGGCGGCCTGGCCATCAGGTACCTGGACATGGGCGGGGGCCTGGGCATACCCTACAACCACGAGCCCGCCGCGCCTCCGAGCGAGCTGGCCCGGAGGGTGCTTCCCCTTCTCGATGGAAGGGACCTTACGCTCGTGCTCGAGCCCGGCCGTTCGATATCGGGCAACGCCGGAGTCCTTCTTTCGAAGGTCCTCTATCTCAAGAAGGGCCCGGGCAAGGAGTTCGTGATAGTCGATGCCGGCATGAACGACCTCATGAGGCCCACGCTATACGACGCCTATCACGAGATACTTCCGGTCAGGAAGCGCCGCACCAAGAAGATAGTGGCCGACGTGGTCGGCCCAATCTGCGAAAGCGGGGACTTCCTCGCCAGGGAGCGCCCGCTCCAGAGGCTCGAGCGGGGCGATCTCATAGCGGTGATGAGCTCCGGGGCCTACGGCTTCACGATGAGCTCCAACTACAACTCGAGGCCCCGGGCCGCCGAGGTCATGGTAAAGGGCCGCCGCCACTTCCTCGTGCGGGAGAGGGAGACCTACGGGGACCTCGTAAGGAAAGAGAAGAAGCTTTAGAGGCAGAGCGATGAAATTCACCAAGATGCACGCCCTGGGAAACGACTTCGTGCTGATAGACGCGCGCGGGAAGACCATGGAGGGACTCGTCGGGCTGGCTTTAAAACTCTGCCACAGGCGCTTCGGCGTGGGGGCGGACCAGATGCTCGTCCTCGAGGATTCCGCTAGCGCCGACTTCAGGATGCGCATCTTCAACGCCGACGGCGGAGAGGTCGAGATGTGCGGAAACGGCATCAGGGCCCTCGCCAAGTACGTCTGGGAAAGGGGCCTCAGCAATAAGGATACCCTTGCCGTCGAAACCCTGGCCGGCGTCATCAGGCCCGCTCGAGAGGACGGCCTCGTCAGGGTGGACATGGGAGAGCCCGAACTCGAGGGAAGACGCATCCCCGTCAACCTCGACGGCCGCGTCGTGGACCACCCCGTGAAGGTCGACGACAGGAGCTTCGCCCTCACCTGCGTGTCCATGGGTAACCCCCACGCGGTCATCTTCGTCGAGGGCGTCAGGGACTTTCCCGTGAGCTACTACGGCCCAAAGATAGAAAACCATGAGCTCTTCCCCAACCGCATAAACGTTGAATTCGTCGAGGTGGTCAGCGGGGGGAAAATAAGGGTCAGGGTCTGGGAGCGCGGCGCCGGGGAGACCATGGCCTGCGGCACCGGGGCCTGCGCCTCGGCCGTGGCCTCGAACCTCAAGGGTCTCACGGGAAGGGATGTGGCCGTGGTGCTCGAGGGCGGAGAGCTCAGGATAGAGTGGGCCGAGGACAACCGCGTCTTCATGACAGGCCCGGCGGAAGAGGTTTTCGAAGGAGAAATCAAGATATAAGGGAGGACATTATGTTCAAGGGTTCGATGGTCCCCATAGTAACACCTTTCAGGAAAAGCGGGAAGTTCGACGAGGCCGCCTTCACCCGGCTGATAAAGTGGCACATCGCCGAGGGGACCGACGCAATCGTCCCCTGCGGGACGACGGGGGAGTCCGCCACGCTGGACTACGACGAGCACATACGGGTCATCGAGGTGGCGGTGAAGGCCGCGGGGGGAAAGGTGCCGGTCATAGCCGGCACCGGCGCGAACTCCACGGACGAGGCCATAATGCTTACCAGGGAGGCCCGGAGGGCTGGCGCCGACGGGGCGCTCCTTGTGGCCCCCTACTACAACAAGCCCACCCAGGAGGGGCTCTACCTCCACTACAGGGCCATCGCCCAAGGAGTGCCCAAGCTTCCCCTGATACTCTATAACGTCCCCGGAAGGGCCGCGGTGAACATCCTCCCCGCCACGGTCGCCAGGCTCGCGAAGATTAAGAACATCGTTGGCATAAAGGACGCCACGGGGGACATGAAGCAGACGAGCCACATGATGCGCCTCTGCCCGAAGAGCTTCGGCGTGTACTCGGGCGACGACTTCACGACCTTCACCCTCTACGCCCTGGGCGGACAGGGCACCATCTCGGTCACGGCCAACGTCATGCCCCGGGCCATAGGCGACATGTGGGACGCCTGGGAGCGCGGAGACATGGAGGAGGCAAGA
The DNA here is from genome assembly GCA_037385265.1 of Nitrospirota bacterium. Classification (GTDB taxonomy): domain Bacteria; phylum Nitrospirota; class Thermodesulfovibrionia; order Thermodesulfovibrionales; family JdFR-86; genus JARRNG01. Next base: position 23,703 of record JARRNG010000010.1, on the reverse strand, counting down.
AGGCTCCACTACCACACGGACCCCTTGAACTACGCCCTCTTCCTCGAGACCAATCCCATCCCCGTGAAGACGGCCCTAGCCATGATGAAAAAGGTGGAGGAGGTCTTCAGGCTCCCCCTGAGCAGGATGTCGGCGGGCAACAAGAAGAAGCTCCGGGAAGTCCTCAAAAGCTATAAGCTGGTATAGGACGCTTCATGGCGTAATTGCGAAGAGGCCAAGGGACTTTTGCATAGGGGAAACGCGCGCCTCAGGCCGCCTGCTGGCCCCTGGCCGAGAGGATCAGGTAGGCCCTCAGCACCACCACCGAGGAAAACCCGCCGAAGGCGCCGTTTATGACCAGGCTTATGAAATCTCCTACGACTGGTATGGTGCTAAGCGCCATATTGACCAGAGCGATGACTATGACCATGCCCACAAGCACGGCGAACACGATGATGGAGTCGCCGAGGTTCGCCCTTACGACCCTGTAGCTCTCCTTCATCGCCTCCACCGGCCTGAGCGCCCTGACGACAATGGCGGGAAAGACGAACATCAGAAAGAGCATGGCCGCGAACCCCGGGATTATCAGGAGCATGAACCCCAGGCTCACGAGGGCCGTAACGGCCACCGAGGCAGTCAGAAAAGTCAAAAAGAAAGCCGATGCGGTCCCAAGCGCCTTCCCGGAGGATACCCTGCCCTTTTCAAGCGCTTCTCTGGCCATCGCAACGGTCACGCCCTGGGAGAAATAGTTAAGCACCATGCTCACCAGCCCCATGGCGGCCAGCGCCCCGGTATGTTCCGGAGACTTCAGAAAGACCAGAGCGAGAAGGGCCGTTATGAAGGTGGCGACCACAGTGGGGACGGCGAGGGTGTAGTTCCTCTTCAGGACTTCCACGCCTTCCTTAAGAATGCTTCCTAAGTCCATCTACTCCTTCAGGATAATGGCGTCCACGGGGCAGTTCTCCTCGGCGGCCTCGCAGCAGCCCGCGTACTCGCAGGCGTCGGGGTCGATGACCTCGGACTTCTCCGTGTCGGGGTTCAGGTGGAAGACCGCCGGGCAGACCTCCTCGCAGTTGCCGCACCCTATGCAAAGGTCCTCGTCGACTATCACTTCCATGTTCTCAGCCCCCTGCTTCCATCCCCTCTATGACGGCGGCCGCCAGGAGGGGAAACATTATCTCGTGGTGTCCGGTGAGGGCGTAGGAGGAGCCCTTCCGCATCGTGGGCCTTCTGAGCACGTTCTCCCTGGCCCTGTAGTGCTGGATGAAGTCCATGTTCACGGTGGTGATGTCGTCCACCCTGTTTCCGAGGTTGCGGGCCACGGTGAGGGCCTTCAGGAATACCTCCGGCAGTATAACGGCGGAGCCGAGGTTTATGTAGACCCCTCCCCGAAGGTCCGAGACCACCGAGCACAGGGCCGAGGCTCCTGCCAAGGCCGTAGCCCTTTCTCACCCCTTTATTTATGGCCCCGTTAATCAGGGTCCCCGTCTCCCTGGCCATTCCGAACCTGCCCGAGTGGAGGGCCTCGGCGACGTCTTCCGAGGTCTTGCCGGCGAAGGAGAGCTCGAAGTCGTGGACCATGCACGAGCCGTTCAGGGCCAACGCCGTGATTATGCCTCTATCCATGAGGTCGATTATCAGGGGGGAAAGACCCACCTTTATGGGATGGGCGCCCATCCCCAGGATGACGGGCCTGTCCTTTCGCCTCGCCTCCACCACAGCGCGGGACACGGCCTTTAAGTCCCTGGCCGCGAGGATTTCGGGAAGTCCCTCGAAGAACTTCCTGAAGGAGTCTCCCGGGCTATGGAGCGAGCCCAGCTCGCCTCGGGCGACCTTGCTCTTCCTGCGGGAAAGCGGGTATGTCCTGATCTTCTTGAGGGATACTGGCCTGTAGCGCTTCATGGTGCTAAGATTTTAGCATAAATCATCCCCGGCCTGGGTTGGGTTATAATCGATTTTATTTATGGAAGACAGGCGTTTCCGCATATACCGCGCCGTATCGGGCGCCGAGGGCTTCCTCGGGAAAGCGACGGCGTTTCTCGAGGACCGACCCGGCTCGCTCGCCGAGCTGGCGGGCGCCTTCGCCGGCTATGGCGTTAACATAACCTACTTCCACTATAACCGCTCGGAGCATCCCAACCGGGTGATAATAGAAGCGACGAGCCCCAAGGAGGAATCCCTGGAAGGGACCCGCCGGGAGCTCTCCGCACGCGCCCTCTTAGGCTCGGCGGCCGGGGGCGAGGAGCTCGGCCTTCAGGACACGAGGAGCCTCCTCAACATGGAGGTCCGGCTCCAGCACCGCCCCGGGACGCTGGGGGCCTTCGCAGAGCTTCTCGGAGAGCACGGGGCCAACGTCATATATATGTCCTTCGACGAGGACGTATCCGAGACCTCGGCCAACATCTCCGTGGTAACCAGGGATCCCGAGGAAGTGGACAGGCTCCTAAAGGACTTAAACGAGAGGGGCTACCACTATGGCATTAACTACCGGGGTGTGGGCAAGAAGGAAGTGGACGACGTCATCGGGCTGAACCTCACCGAGAGGTTCTTCCTCAGGCTGAAAGCGCTCCTGGGGACTGACGACACGGCCCGTCTGAAGAAGCTCGTCGATTCCTCGAGGAGTCTTACCCAATCTCTTCAGAGCTTCAGCAGCGAAGCGGGGAAGGACCTGGAGGCCGGCATCGTCTTCACGAACGTCCTCGCCTTCGCCTCGGCATCGGCCCTAAGGACGGGGGAGAACTTCTCTTACCAGGGCCTGCCCCCGATTGAGCGCCGGGGCCTCACCCTCCGCGTCTTCAGGCTTCCCACGGGGGGGAACCTTTCGGTCCTCGAGGGCGGCGGCGCACGCGTCATGATAGACGGGGGCTACGGAGTCTACTACGAGGACGTGAAGCGGATGCTCAGTGAAAACGGTATCGAGCCGGGCAGCATCGAGAGGATATACGTTACCCATGCCGACGCCGACCACGCCGGCCTGAGCGGGCATTTCGAGGAGGAGTTCGGCACCACGGTGTTCATGCACAGGGCCTCCGGGGCCATCATCGAAGGAGAGGACCGCTCGTGCGGGAGCGAAACGCAAATCGGCGAGCTCAACCGCCATTTCACATTGCTCGTGAACGAGTTCACGAGGCCGAGGTTCCCGGAAAACTGGATACCTTACGGCGAGGGAAAATCAGAGGAGGCCCGCGGCTTCAGGGTAATCGATTCCTTCGACGTCGGAGGGCATCCGTTCCAGGTCATCGAGAGCCTGGGGGGCCACATCCCGGGACAGGTCTTTCTGATAGGCCTCGATTCCGGTTTCGTATTCACCGGAGACTACCTGCTCCATGTGGAGAGCCTGAGCGCCGAGGAAAGGGAGGTGCTGAACCTTCCCAAATTCTTGATGACGAGCACGAACGTGGAAAGCTCCGTGTTCCGGAAAGAGATGGGTATGCTCAGGGAGCTCATAGTCCGGCTGGACTCCGAGCTCGACGGAGGCGCGGTTGTTGTGCCGGGCCACGGGGACTACTACCCCGGCCGGGGGCTCCGTGGGGCATGAATTTGCCCGTTTTGCGGGAAAAATCGCCTGGGGTTGTAATATAATAGCTAATCGTTCAGAGAGATAGACAATCCGAAAGGAGATTTCTTATGCTCAAGGTCTACTACGACAAGGACGCAAAGAAGGCGGCCCTCAAGAACAAGAAGATTGCGGTAATCGGCTACGGCTCGCAGGGCCACGCCCATGCCAACAACCTTAAGGACAGCGGCAGGGACGTGATAATCGGCGCAAGGAAGGGCCCGAGCTGGGACAAGGCCAAGAAGGCGGGCTTCGAGGTCATGACCCCTGCCGACGCCGCCAAGAAGGCCGACGTGTTGATGCTGCTCCTTCCCGACGAGTACATGGCCGACATATACTGCTGCGACATAGAGCCCAACCTCAAGAAGGGCTCCTACCTGGGCTTCGCCCACGGCTTCAACGTCCACTACGGCCAGATAACACCTCCCGCAAACGTAAACGTCTTCATGGCCGCCCCCAAGGGGCCCGGCCACCTGGTGCGCTCGGAGTACCAGAAGGGAAGCGGCGTGCCCTGCCTCATCGCGGTGCACCAGAACCCGTCGAAAAACACCAAAGACATAGCCCTGGCCTACGCCTCCTCAATCGGCGGCGGGAAGGCGGGCATCATAGAGACCACTTTCAGGGAGGAGACGGAGACCGACCTCTTCGGCGAGCAGGCGGTGCTCTGCGGCGGCATGACCTCGCTGATACAGGCGGGCTTCGAGACCCTCATCGAGGCGGGCTATTCCCCCGAGATGGCCTACTTCGAGTGTCTCCACGAGGTCAAGCTTATAGTGGACCTCATCTACGAGGGCGGCATCTCCAACATGCGCTACTCCATAAGCAACACCGCCCAGTACGGCGACCTCACGCGGGGCCCCAGGATCATCACCGAAGAGACGAAGATGGAGATGGAGGACATCCTCTACGAGATTCAGTCCGGCGAGTTCGCCCGGGAATGGATTCTGGAGTGCCGGGCCGGAAAGCCGGTCTTCAACGCCCTTACCCGGCACGGCGAGGAACACCCCATCGAGAAGGTGGGGGCAAAGCTTAGGGCCATGATGCCCTGGCTCAAGAAAGGCAAGCTTGTCGACAAATCGAAGGCTTAGCCCCGGCCGCCGGGGGGACGCGCTCCGATGGTGAGGCTTGCCCCCGAAGGATACCCATTCATAGGGGTCTTCGCGGCCCTGACCCTTCTGGCGCTTCTTGCGCTCGGTCCCCTGTTGGCGGCGGCGCCCCTGGCCCTTGGGCTCTTCATGGTGTATTTCTTCAGGGACCCCGAGAGGCGGGTGCCCGCCGCCGAGGGCTACGTAAGCCCCGCCGACGGCAGAGTAGTCTCCATCGCCCCGCAATACGAGAGGCAGTACCTGAAGCGCAACACCATGAGGATCAGCATCTTCATGTCCCCCCTGAACGTGCACGTCAACAGGTCACCCTGCGACGCCGAGGTCGTGTCGGTCAAGCACACCCCCGGGAGCCTTAAGGCCGCCTACAAGGAGTCCGCCTCGCTCAAGAACGAAAACACGGCCATGCTCCTAAAGGGTAGGGGCGGCGAGATCCTCGTCCGGCAGGTGGCCGGTTCTGTAGCGCGCAGGGTCGTCTGCCGCTCCAAGCCGGGGGACAGGCTCAAGCGGGGCGAGCGCTTCGGGATAATAAAGTTCAGCTCCAGACTCGACGTCTACCTTCCCCTGGAGGTCGACGTCTTAGTGAAGCCCAGCGAGACCGTCAGGGCGGGCGAGACCCTACTGGCTTCGCCGAAGGCAGGGAGATGAAGAAGGGCATATACATACTTCCGAACAGCCTTACCCTGTGCGGGACCTTCGCGGGCTTCTATTCGATTGTGGTGGTCCTGGGGGGTAACTACGTCCTCGCCTCATGGGCGATACTCATCGCAGTCATCTTCGACGGCCTCGACGGATGGATGGCCAGGCTCACGGGCACGACCACGAAGTTCGGCATCGAGCTCGACTCCCTCTCCGACGTGATAGCCTTCGGCGTGGCCCCCTCAGTGCTTCTTTACAAGTGGACCCTTTCTTCCTTCGGTCGCCTGGGCGCGGCGGCGGCCTTCCTCTTCGTGGCCTGCGGCGCCCTCAGGCTGGCCAGGTACAACATCCAGATGGGCTCCGAGGAAAAGAAGCACTTCACGGGAATGCCCATCCCCGGGGCGGCCCTCGTCGTGGCCTCCACGGTGCTCTTCTACTCCGAGATGGACATAAGCCACACCAGGAGCTTCTACGGCCTGTTCATCGCTTTTCTATGCTCCGGGCTCATGGTGAGCACGATGAAATTCCACGGCCTGAAGGAGTTTAACCTCAGCCGGAGGAAACCCTTCTGGATACTGGTGGCGGTGGTGCTGGTTCTCGCCGTCTTCATCATGCACGCCGAGGTTACCCTGTTCCTCATCGGCGTCCTCTATCTCCTTAGCGGCCCCGCCGAAGTTTTTTATAACCTCTCGGTCAAGGAAAAGCTCGCGCCCCCAACCGAGTAGCCTCACCCTCTTCTTGACATGGGTTTCCGGGCGGGAATATAATAAACTTATGTTCAGAGTATCGGCAGAGGAGATGCGACTTAGGAGGCCATGGCGCTGAGGCCGTGGCTTGAGGCTTTCCCGCAGCATCACTCTTAGCCGGTAGCACAAGACAGGATGCTCCTTCAGCCACGGCGCGGGCGACGTGGCTTTTTTATTGCCTAAGCATTTAATTTCTAAGAAATTTGTGTTATAAAAGGAGTTGACATGGAAGAGCAGCCCGAAGACATAAGGAAAATACGGATATTCGACACCACGCTCAGGGACGGCGAGCAGTCCCCGGGAGCCTCGATGACCACCGAGGAGAAGGTCACCCTGGCCAGGCAGCTTGCCCGCCTTGGGGTGGACGTTATCGAGGCGGGTTTCGCGATAAGCTCCCAGGGGGACTTCGACGCCATCCGCAGGGTGGGGGCCGAGGTCGAGGGCCCCGTGATATGCAGCCTGGCGAGGGCCAGGGAGGGCGACATCAAGCGTGCCTGGGAAGCCGTTAAGGACATCCCGCGGCACCGCATACACACGTTCCATTCGTCGTCGGACATCCACCTGAAGCACCAGTACAGGATAAGCCGCGAGGAGGCCCTGAAGCGCTCGGTAGAGATGGTGAAGCTCGCCAGGAGCCTTGTGGAAGACGTGGAGTTTTCCCCCATGGACGCCACCCGCACCGACGTGCCCTACCTCCTTGAGGTGGTGGAGGCGGTAATCGAGGCGGGGGCCGGCACCGTGAACATCCCCGACACCGTGGGCTACACCACGCCGGAGGAGTTCGGAAAGCTGATAAGGACCATAAGGGAAAAGGTCGCCAACATCGACAGGGCCGTAATCTCGGTCCACTGCCACAACGACCTGGGCCTGGCCGTGGCCAACTCGCTGGCGGCGGTGCTTAACGGCGCCGGGCAGGTGGAGTGCACCGTAAACGGCATAGGAGAGCGCGCCGGGAACTGCTCCCTCGAGGAGGTGGCCATGTCTCTGAGGACCCGGAAAGACTTCTACGGGGCGGACACGGGCATAAACACCGAGGAGATAATGCGCACGAGCCGCCTGGTCACCAAGATAACGGGCATGTACGTGCAGCCGAACAAGGCGATAGTGGGCGAAAACGCCTTCGCCCACGAGGCCGGCATACACCAGGACGGCCTCCTCAAGGAAAAAACCACCTACGAGATAATCAGGCCCGAGACCGTCGGGGTAAGCGAGGCCAGGCTGGTGCTGGGCAAGCACTCCGGGAGGCACGCCTTCAGGGCCAGGCTCACGGAGCTGGGATACGAGCTTTCGCCGGAGGAGCTCGACCGGGCCTTCGAGAAGTTCAAGCACTTGGCCGACCAGAAGAAGGACATCTTCGACGAGGACCTCGACGCCATAGTCACCGAGGAGATAGAAAAGACTCCCGAGGTCTTCGCGCTCCTGGACATGAAGGTCTCAAGCGGCACGGGCATTAGCCCCAGGGCGGCCATCAGGCTTTCGCGCAGGGGCGAGGAGGTGGAGGCCGCCGAGGAGGGCGACGGCCCGGTGGACGCCACATACAAGGCCATAGCAAAGCTCACGGGCACCAGGAGCCATCTACAGAAGTTCGAGGTTAAGGGCATCACCGGGGGGATGGACGCCCTCGGAGAGGTCATGGTCACTGTCGAGGAGGACGGAAGGACCGTGCGCGGCCACGGCGCCGACACGGACATACTGGTGGCCGCCGCAAAGGCCTACATTAACGCCCTGAACAAGCTCCAGCACAAGAAAACCTGACAGAGGGGAAGACGATGAACATAACCGAAAAGATTCTCGCCGTCCACGCCGGAAGGGATGAGGTGGAGGACGGCGAGCTCATAAACGCCAGGGTGGATTTCCTCCTGGCCAACGACATAACCGCGCCCATAGCGATATCGGAGTTCAAGAGGATCGGGGCCCCCGACGTCTTCGACCGCGAGAGGGTGGCCTTCGTGCCCGACCACTTCGCGCCCCAGAAGGACATAAAAGCCGCCGAGCAGTGCAAGCTCATGCGGGACTTCTCGCGGGAGCACGAAATAGCGAACTACTTCGAGGTGGGCCGCATGGGGATAGAGCACGCCCTGCTGCCCGAGCAGGGGCTGGTGCTTCCCGGCGACCTCGTGATAGGGGCCGACAGCCACACCTGCACCTACGGGGCCCTGGGGGCCTTCTCCACAGGCGTGGGCTCCACAGACCTGGCCGCCGCCATGGCCACCGGCGAGTGCTGGTTCAAGGTGCCCCAGGCCATGAAGTTCGTCTATTTCGGGAAACTCGGCAGGTGGGTCACCGGAAAGGACCTGATCCTTCACACCATTGGCGACATAGGGGTCGACGGGGCCCTCTACATGGCCATGGAGCTTGTGGGGGAAACCATATCCGCGCTCCCCATGCACGGGAGGCTCACCATGTGCAACATGGCCATCGAGGCCGGCGCGAAAAACGGCATAATAGCCCCCGACGACGTTACGGAGTCCTACGTGAGGGGAAGGGCGAAGCGGCCCTACGCTTTTTACTCCTCCGACCCCGGCGCGAGCTACGTCGAGGTCAGGGAATACGACTGCTCGAAGATACCCCCCACGGTGGCCTGCCCTCACCTTCCCTCGAACACGAAGCCCGCTGCGGAGCTATCGGACGTAAGGATAGACCAGGCCGTCGTGGGCTCCTGCACCAACGGGAGGCTCGAGGACCTGAGGGAGGCGGCCTCGGTGCTCAAGGGAAACACCGTCCACCCCGACGTAAGGATGATAGTAATCCCCGCCACGCAGGAGATTTACAGGAAGGCGATGGACGAAGGACTCCTGGGGATTTTCCTAGACGCCGGGGCCTCGGTCTCCACCCCTACCTGCGGGCCCTGCCTCGGCGGGCACATGGGGGTGCTGGCCGCAGGAGAAAGGGCCATAGCCACCACCAACCGTAACTTCAGGGGCAGAATGGGCCACCCCGAAAGCGAGGTCTATCTTTCGAACCCAGCCGTGGCGGCCGCCTCGGCCGTCATGGGGAGGATAGCCCTGCCGGAGGAGGTCGTAAAATGAAGCCCGGGGAGAAGCTGAAGGCCCTGGGCATCGAGCTACCGCCGGCCCCCGAGGCCCTGGGGAGCTACGTTCCCGCAAGGCGGACGGGAAACCTCGTCTTCCTGAGCGGAATACTCCCCCTCGTGGACGGAAAGGTCCTCCGAAAGGGGAAGGTGGGCGCGGAGCTTACGCTCGAGGAGGCCCAGCGCGAGGCGCAGAAGGCCGCAATCAACGCCCTTGCTATAATCAGCTCTTACGCGGGAGGCCTCGAAAACGTGGCGGGCTGCGTGAAGGTGACGGGCTACGTGGCCTCGGCCCCCGGCTTCACGGAGCAGCACAAGGTGCTAAACGCCGTGTCGGACCTCGTGGCCCAGGTGTTCGGAGAGTCGGGAAAGCACGCCAGGGCCGCCGTAGGCGTGGGCGCGCTCCCGCTGGATGCGCCGCTTGAGGTGGAATTCGTCTTCGAGGTCAGGGGTTAGTTCCCCCTGCGACTTCCTCTTCTGGTAGAATCAGACCATGTCAAAGCCGGTCCTAGTGATAGTGGGAAGGCCCAACGTAGGCAAGTCCACCCTTTTCAACCGCATAGTGGGCTTTCAGGCCGCCATAGTGGAGGACGTCCCCGGGGTGACGAGGGACAGAAACTACATGGACGCCCAGTGGGAGGACAGGGCCTTCGTGGTGGTGGACACCGGGGGCTTTTACACCCGCACGCCGGACAACATCTTCGAGCAGATAAAGGAGCAGGCCCTGTTCGCCATAGACGAGGCGGACGTCATCATCCACGTCCTGGACGGCAAGGAGGGCCTGAGCCCCTTCGACACCGATCTGGCGGACATCCTCAGGGCTTCGGGGAAGAAGGTCCTCTGGGCCGTGAACAAGGTGGACGGACCCACGAAGGAAGACAGACTCTACGATTTCTATTCCCTCGGCGTGGGCGAGCCCGTCCCGGTCTCGGCCGCCACGGGGTACAACTTCGACGAGCTCATGGACAGGGCAGTCGCGGAGCTTCCGCCCTCGGCGGAGCCCCCCGTGGACTATCCGAAGATCGCCGTGGTCGGAAGGCCCAACGTGGGCAAGTCCACGCTTATAAACTCCCTTCTGGGGAAAAAACGCCTGCTCGTTAGCGCCGAGGCCGGAACCACCCGGGACTCCGTGGACACCCTGTGCACGTACTACGGGAAGAAATACCTCCTCGTGGATACCGCCGGCATAAGGAGAAAGCACAGGACCGGCTACTCCCTCGACAGATTCGCCCTGATAAGGGCGATGCGGAGCATAGAGCGGTGCGACGTGGCCCTGGTGCTCCTGGACGCCTCCGAGGGCGTCATGGCCGACGACCAGAAGATAGCGGGAATGGTACACAAGAACCAGAAGGGGGCCCTGTTCCTGCTGAACAAGTTCGACCTCCTGGAGGAGCCCGAGGCAAGGCTCAAGATTCTGAAAAGGGAGATGGACCGCAAGCTCTGGTTCTTCAGCCACGCCCCGGTGCTCACCACCTCGGGGCTGACAAGGAGGAGGGTCACGAAGGTCTTCCCGGTAATCGACGAGGTCCTCGCAGAACGCGCGAAGAGGATAGGCACGGCCGAACTCAACCGCTTCATGAAGGGGATAACCGCGCCCTCCTACAGGGGTAAGACCGTCAAGCTCCGCTACCTAACGCAGGTGGCCTCGAACCCTCCGGTCTTCGTCCTCTTCACCAACAAGCCCGAAGGCATAAAGGAATCTTTCGTGAAACACCTGGAGTCGCGCCTGAGGGAGAGCTACTCCTTCAAGGGAGTCCCGATAAGGATATACGTGAGGCAGAGCTCCTGAGGGCTTAACTGCCTACCCGAGCTCCCCAAGGAGAAACTGTACAACTGCCAGCGCCGCCACCGCCGCGGTCTCGGCCCGGAGAATGCGCTCACCGAGGCTCTTCACCTCGAGGCCTTTCCGCCCGGCCAGACTCACCTCCGCCTCCGTGAACCCGCCCTCGGGGCCTATGGCGATTACCAGGGGATTGGGAGAGTGCTTTAGCCTCGCCTCCCTAAGGCTCGAGCCGCCCCCTTCCCAGAAGATAAACCCCTCGAGGCTCCCGGCGCCACCGAAGAACTCGGCCAAGCCCTGGGGCTCGTCCACGCCGGGCACGGAGGTGCGGAAAGACTGACGCGCGGCCTCCCTGGCCACCTTGCGCCACCTTTCGCCCTTCCTCGTGCTCCTCACCTGCGACCTCTCGGCCACCACGGGAACGATGCGGGAGACTCCGAGCTCCGTGGACTTCCTGACCACGAGGTCCATCTTGTCGCTCTTGAGTATCCCCTGAACCAAAACCACCGGCCTCGCCGGGTCGCGGGCCGGCGGAAGCTCCTCGAGGAGCTCGGCGGTTATGCCCTCCCTCCCGGCCCAGCTTATCCTGGCCCTGAAATGCCTGCCCGAGGGGTCGAAAAGGGAAAGCTCCTCCCCGGCCTTCATGCGGAGTACGGCGAGGAGGTAGTGAGCCTCCTCCCCTGCGATAAGGACATTCCTCTGCGGGTCGATCTCCGATGGAAGAAAGAGGCGGGGCAAAGGGTCGTCTCCCAGTCAGGAGCCGGCGAAGATGTTCTTGAGCCTCGACTTGAAGTCCTCGTGGGCGTCTTCGCCGCCGAGCTTGTCGAACTCGTCGAGGATTTCCTTCTGCCTGCGCGAGAGGTGCTTGGGGACGGCAACGTCGACGACCACTATCTGGTCGCCCTTGCCCCGCGCGCCGAGCCTCTGGATTCCCTTTCCCTTAAGCGTGAAGGCCGTGCCGGGCTGAGTACCCGAGGGTATCTTGAGCTTGTGCATCCCGTCGAGTCCGGGCACCTCTATCTCGGCGCCCCTGGCGGCCTGGGAAAACTTAAGCGGCACCTTGCAGAAAAGGTCGGGGCCCTCGCGGTGGAAGAACTCGTGGGGCCTGACATTTATGACTATGTAGAGGTCTCCCGGGGGCCCGCCGTGCTCGCCCGGTTCGCCCTCGCCGGTCATCTTGAGCCTGGTGCCGGTGTCCACGCCCGGAGGAATCTTCACCGATACCTTCTTCGGGTTTCTCGTCTTGCCCTGGCCGCCGCAGGCCGTGCACGGGTCGGTGACCACTGTTCCCGCCCCCTGGCACTTCGAGCAGGTCTTTGACACCATGAAGAATCCCTGCTGGTACCTGGTCTGGCCCTTGCCGCCGCAGTCGGGGCAGGTCTGGCGCTTCCCGCTCTTCGAGCCGCTTCCGCCGCAGGAGGAGCAGTTTTCCCACTTCAGGACGTCTATGACCTTCTCGGTCCCGGCGGCCGATTCGAAGAGGTCCACATCGAGGTCGTAGCGGAGGTCGCTGCCCCTGGCCCGCCGGGGGCCCCTTCTTCCGCCGAAGCCGCCGAAGAAGTCCCCGAAGATGCTGTCGAATACGTCGGTGAAGTCGGCGCTGAAACCTCCGAAGCCGGCCCCGAAGCCGCCCATGCCCGGCCCGCCGGGCTCGGCAGTGCCGAACCTGTCGTAGTGGGCCCTCTTCTGAGCATTGCCGAGGCAGGAGTAGGCCTCGTTTACCTCCTTGAACCTATCCTCGCAGGCCTTGTCGCCGGGGTTGCGGTCGGGGTGGCACTCCATGGCCAACTTGCGGTAGGCGCTCTTAATCTGGGCCTCCGTGGCGTCCCGCGAGACGCCCAGCGTCTTGTAGTAGTCCTTCATGTCAGCCTACTGAAATACCTCCCATGGTCTCTCAATGCCCGGTCTACTGCTGCTCGTTCTTGTCAACGTCCTCGAACTCGGCCTCGACGACCTTCTCCTCTTCCTCTTCGCCGCCGGGGGCCTCGCCGCCCTCGGCCGAGGGCCCTCCGCCCGGGGCTTCCCCGCCTGCGGCCTGCTGCTTAGCCTGGGCCTCCTTGTATATGTGCTCGGCCATCTTGTGCGAGGCGGTCGTGAGCTTGCCGACGGCGGATTTTATCGCCTCGGCGTCCGTGCCGGTGTCCCGGGCCTTCTTGCACTCCTCGAGGGCCTCCTCGATGGCCTTCTTCTCCTCGGCGGTGAGCTTGTCGCCATAGTCCGTCAGGGACTTCTCCACCGAGTATATCAGCGTGTCGGCCTCGTTCCGCGCCTCGGCGAGCTGCCGCTTGTTCTTGTCCTCCGCGGCGTGGGACTCGGCGTCCTTTTCCATCCTCTTTATCTCTTCCTCGCTGAGGCCGCTCGAGGCGGTTATCTTTATGGACTGCTCCTTGCCGGTGCCGAGGTCCTTGGCCGAGACGTGGAGGATGCCGTTTGCGTCTATGTCGAAAGTGACCTCTATCTGGGGAATTCCCCTCGGGGCCGGGGGAATGCCCACGAGCTCGAAGACGCCGAGGAGCTTGTTGTCGGAGAACATCTCGCGCTCGCCCTGCCCGACCTTGATGGTCACTGCGGGCTGGCTGTCCGAGGCGGTGGAGAATATCTGGCTCTTCTTGGTCGGTATGGTGGTGTTCTTCTCGATGATCTTCGTGAAGATGCCCCCCAGGGTCTCTATGCCCAGGGAGAGCGGGGTGACGTCGAGGAGGAGCACCTCCTTGACCTCTCCCTTCAGGACCGCCGCCTGTATGGCCGCTCCCACCGCCACGACCTCGTCGGGGTTCACGCTCTTGTTGGGCTCCTTGCCGAAGAAGCTCTTGACCGTCTCTATGACCTTTGGGGTCCTGGTCTGCCCCCCCACGAGGAGGACCTCCTCGATGTCGGAGGTCTTCAGGCCGGCGTCCTTGAGGGCCATCTCGCAGGGCCCCGTAGTGCGCCTTATAACGTCGTCCACGAGCTGCTCGAACTTCGACCTCGAGAGCTTCATGAGCAGGTGCTTCGGCCCGGAGGCGTCTGCCGTGATGAAGGGAAGGTTTATCTCCGTCTCCTGGGCCGTGGAAAGCTCCACCTTGGCCCTCTCGGCAGCCTCCTTGAGCCTCTGGAGGGCCATCTTGTCCTTGCTCAGGTCTATGCCCTGCTCCCTGTTGAACTCCTTGACCATCCACTCGATTATCTTGTGGTCGAAGTCGTCGCCGCCGAGGTCGGTGTCGCTGTTTGTGGACTTGACCTCTATGACGCCCTCCCCTATCTCCAGTATCGAGATGTCGAACGTCCCGCCTCCGAGGTCGTAGACAGCGACCTCCTCTTCCTTCTTCTTCTCCATCCCGTAGGCCATCGAGGCGGCCGTGGGCTCGTTGATTATCCTCAGGACGTTGAGCCCCGCTATCTTGCCCGCGTCCTTGGTCGCCTGCCTCTGGCTATCATTGAAGTAGGCGGGCACGGTGACGACGGCGTCCGTCACCTTCTCGCCCAGGTAGTCCTCGGCGGCGGCCTTGAGCTTCTGGAGTATCATCGCGGATATCTCGGGGGGAGAGTAATTCTTCCCCCTTATCTCCACGTGGGCGTCCCCGTTCGGGGCCTCCACTATCTTGAAGGGCAGGTGCTTCTTGGCGTGCTCCACCTGCTCGGAGCCGTACCTCCTGCCCATGAGCCTCTTTATCGAAAACACCGTGTTCTCGGGGTTGGTGATGGCCTGCCTCTTTGCGACCTGTCCGACAAGCCTTTCGCCCTTGTCGGTAAAGGCGACAACGGAGGGGGTGGTCCTGTTTCCTTCCTGGTTCGGTATGACTACCGCCTCACCCGCCTGCATAACGGCAACAACCGAGTTCGTGGTTCCGAGGTCTATTCCAATCGCCTTAGCCATTTACTCCTCCTTGTTCCATGTATTATATGTTCTTGGGTTTTCTATTAATGCTCCCCGGGCCTGCGCGACACCGAGACCATCGCCGCCCTGAGGACCTTATCGCCCAGCATGTAGCCCTTCCTGAAGACCTCCACCACGGTCCCCTCCTGGACGTCGTCCCTCTCCACCTGGGAAATCGCGTGGTGATACTCGGGGTCGAAAGGCTGCCCGAGGGCCTCGATGGGCTTAAGCCCGTACTTCTCCAGCGTCCTGTAAAGCTCGCGGAGGGTCATCTCCACGCCCTCTTTCAGGCCCGCGGAGTTCTCCTGCTCGATGGCGTGCTGAAGGGCAATCTCCAGGTGGTCAAGCGAGGGCATGAGGTCGTAGACCAGCTCCTCCCGTACGTACCTGGCTAGCTCCTCCTTATCCTTTGCCGATTTCTTCTTGTAGTTTTCGAATTCGGCGTAGAGCCTTACGTACTTTTCGTTGAGCTCCCCCAGCCGCTCCTCAGCGGAAGGGCCTCCCGCCTTCTCCTCTGCCTCGGCCGCGGCGGCCTCGGCCCCTGCGAGCTCCTCCTCGGAGAAATCCCAGCCGGGCGCCTCTTCCCCGCCGGTCTCCCGGCCCTCTTCCGAGGCCCCTCCGCGGGTTTCCTCCGAGTCTTCTCCTTCGATATTTATCTTCCGCTTCTTGCCTTCCAAAATAAAAACCTCCGGCTATTCCCTGGACAGGGTAAGGGTTATCAGCCTTGCCGCCTGCCGGACCATGGGAATGGCCTGGGAATAATCCATCCTCGTGGGGCCGATTATTCCGACCCTTCCCAAGGGCCTCTGCCCCTCCTTGTACGACGCCGAAACTATGCTCAGCCCCCTCATCTGCTCCTCGGGGATCTCCGAGCCGATAATCACGTGCACGTCCTCGTCGCTGTCCGCCAGGCCGTCCAGGATGTCCATGATACGGTTCTTGTCCTCTATGGCCCGGGCTATCTCGTTTATCCTGTCTGAGAATTCCGGAAGCCCCAGGAGCTCCGGAAGCCCCGAGACTATCATCTCGGCCATGGGAAAAGTAATGGCCTCCCTGCAGAGGTCCATCGCCTTCGATATGAGGATGTCGCAGATGGTCTTCTCCTTCGACATCTGCCTCACCAGCTCCCGGCGCACCTCGTCTATGGTGTACCCCGAAAACTCCGAGTTAAGGTATTCCGATATGCTGTTCAGCTCCTTCTGCGTGAGGCCGAAGTCAACGTCCAGTATCCTGCTTCTCACCAGGCCCTCGTTGCCCAGCAACACGGCCACGATCTGGTTTCCGCGGTAGCGGAACAGCTCTATCCTGTTCAAGGTGGTGTTGTCGCACCTTACGGGCTCCGCGAAGACCACGTAGTGGGACATGGCAGCGAGGGCCCTCGTGGCTTCCCTGAGAAGGTCGTTGACGTCGCTCCTGAGCCACTCCACGGCGTTCCTGAGCTCGTCCATGTAACGTTCCGCGGTATAAAGCTTGCCCCTGCTCAGATAGTCCACGTACAGCCTGAACCCCTTGTCCGAGGGCACCCTGCCGGCCGATGTGTGAGGCTGGACCAGATAGCCCATCTCCTCGAGGTCGGCCATGATATTTCGGACTGTCGCCGGGGAAAAGCTGAAGCCGTACTTCCTCGTTAGGTACCTTGAGCCCACGGGCCCCGGCCTCTCGATATAGCTCTCCACAAGGGCGAGCAGAATTTGAGTGCTTCGCTCATTCAGCATATCCAAACCTCGTTTAGCACTCTCGCCGCGAGAGTGCTAAACTAATTTATCACCCGTCGGCGCCACGTGTCAAGGGGAAGATACGTATATTGTTGTCTTATAGGCATAATATTCCCCCGGAAGGCCCCTCAGGGACCGCCCCGCGCCCTGCCGCAAACGCAGGTGACAGCAAGGTCGCAGAGAGGGCATCACCACTTGAGCTTGCCCTCCATGAGCCTACCGTAGAGCCCCTTTGGCACGAAGGAGTAGGCGTGGATCTCCTCGCTGTAGTACTTCGTCTCAAGCTCGAAGGGCCTCCGCATCTCCCGGGGGTCGAGCTTCTTGGAGCCCACCGAGAAGGTCCACCAGTTGCCGGGATATGTGGCTATGGGGGCCGTGAAGACGTCCGCCACGGGGAAGACCTTCTTGAGGGTCTGCTGCACCTCTGCCACTATGTCCGCATGGAGAAGAAGCGACTCTGACTGAAGGGCGCACATGCCCTCGGCGGTGAGGGCCTTGTTTATGTGCCGGAAGAACTCCTCCCTGTAGAGGCTCCTGGCGAAGCCTATGGGGTCGGTGGAGTCGATGAGCACGAGGTCGATGTCCTTCGCGCCCTTTATGAACTCGGCCCCGTCCATGTTCTTTATCTCCACCCTGGGGTCGTCCATCGCCGAGGCCACCGAGGGAAAGAATTCCCTGGCGACGCGGATAACCTCGGGGTCTATCTCGATGAAATATATCTTCTCGACGCACTTATGCTTTGCAACTTCCCTCACGGTCCCCCCGTCGCCCCCGCCTATCACGACCACCCTCTTGGGCTCGGGGTGCGCGTGGGCGAGGACGTGGGTTATCATCTCGTGGTAGAAGAACTCGTCCCTCTCGGTGATCTGCACTATGCCGTCCAGGATGAGCATGTTGCCGAAGTAGGGGTTTTCGAAGACCATTATCTCCTGGAAATTGCTCTTTCCCTTGTAGAGGACCTTTTCCACCTCGTACTGGTACTCCACCGCGACGAACGGGGCGGTCTCTGTAAAACGGATCATCTCTCCTCCTCCGCTACAATATTTTTACCTTGGGTATTGGAAACCCGTTGAACTCCGAGGCGTAGCAGGTCGTGTAGGCGCCCGCCGACAGTATCAGCATCAGGCTTCCGAGCTCGGGCTCCTGTATTCGGACTTCCGTGCCCATGACGTCCAGGCCGTCGCAGCTCGGGCCCGCGACGGTGTACTCTTTCTTCCTGCCACCCTCCGGGCGTTCCTCGACCAGGTATGTGTAGTTTATGCCGCCTATGCTCTCTATTAGGCCGTTGAAGACGCCCACGTCTATCTGGACCCAGTCCTCGTGGCCACGCGTGGCCTTGCCGATGACGGAGCTGACGAACACACCGGCGTCCCCCACCAGCGACCTACCCGGCTCTATCAGCACCTGGATGTCCGGCGGGAAGTTGTCGCGCAGAATGCGGTCGATGTTCTTCTCTATGGTCTCCAGGCCCACGACGCCCTTTGTGTAGTTTATGGGGTAGCCCCCGCCGATGTTCAGGAATTCCATCTCGATCCCCTCGCGGCCGGCCATCTCCCAGAGGGCCCTGGCCTTGTAGAGGGCCGTGTCCCAATTGTACATGTTAAGGCATTGCGAGCCCACGTGGAAGGTGATGCCCGAGGGGTTGAGGCCCATGTCGCGGGCCTTCTTTATCAGGGTGATGGCCATGTCGAGCTCCACGCCGAACTTCCGCGAAAGCGGCCATTCGCTCCCCTCGTTGGCCACCGCTATCCTTACGTAGACTTTCGCGCCGGGGACGTAACGGGCGAGCTTTTCCACCTCGTCGGAGGAGTCATAGGCGAAATACCTGAGACCGTACTTAGCTGCCTCCCTGAGGAACTTCGCCGACTTGACGGGGTTGCTGGTGATTATCCTCTCGGGCGCGACCTTGAGGGCCTTGAGCATCCTGAGCTCTCCCTCGCTGGCCACCTCGAAGCCCAGGCCGAGGCTATCCATGAGCCTGAGGATACCGCGGTCGGGGTTTGCCTTCATGGCGTAAAACACCCTGGAGTTTCTTATGTTCGCCCCCACCATTGAGGCCTTCTCCCTCACCTTGTCGCTGTCTATGAGGAGCACGGGGGTCTCCAGGCGGCCCCTGTCGAGGTGCCTGAGCACCTTGAACATTGTCGCCTTGGACACTATCTGCGCGTGGGAGCGTTCGAGCCTAAAATTACGAGTCATGACCATACCTTCAACGCCAGAGATAAAAGTTGATTATAAAACAAATCAGCCGGCGGATTCACCACGGCAGGCCAGAAGCCCCGCGCCCCCTTCGCGCCTCAATAGTCCGTGGGGAAGTACGACTGCCTTATGAACAGATATCCCAGGTAGGCAAGGACCAGCACGACGCCGTGGCTCTTCCTCATGGTGGGGCATTTCCTGAGCATCGCGTAGATGAGCGCCGCGGTCACTATCTTCACCGGCATGTCGTACCACGTGACGACAATCGGGACGGTGTATCCCGATATCAGGGCGCCCAAGCCCAGGGCGAAGGCAGGGTTGGTGATGTTGCTTCCGATGAGAACGCCCGCCGACATGTTGCCTCTTTTCTTGAGGGCGCTTACGAGGGAGGTGGTAAGCTCCGGGAGCGCTGCCGCCACGCCGAGGAAGAGGACGCCGAAAAAGGAATAGCTGAAGGAAAGCTCTCTCGCGATGACTATGGCGGAGTCCAGGACCCTGTCGGCCGCCACGGCCATGATCGAGAAGCCGATCACCGTCTCAAGGGCGTTCCTCAGAAGCCCCCTATCCACCTCGGCTCGGGCTTCCCCCAACTCAAGGCTTTCACCCCGCCTGTCCAGCGCATATAGGTAGAGGACGTAGCCCCCCGCGAGAAGGCCTCCCTCTATCCTCGAGATGTAGCCGCCGATGGAAAACGCAAACAATGCCACGGAAGCCGCTATGAGGCCGCCGACGTTCTTCCAGAGCTCCCGCCTCGGCACTGTCACGGCGCCCAGCAGGGCAATCACGCCGATAAGGAAGTTCTGCTGGAATACGTCGGAGCCTATGTTGGTGCCTATGGCCAGCGAGGAAAGCTGGTTCATCAGCCCCGGCTCCCTCACTATCCTAGCGCTGGCCGCAAGGTGGGTCACTATTTCTGGCAAACTGGTGCCTATGGATAGGATGGTCATCCCCACGAAAGAGTCGGAAAGGCCATACCTCTCCGCAATGCCTATGCTTGCCCTTACGACGAAGCGCGCCGTAAGAAGCATGAGCGCCGTACCGGCAAGAAGGATGACGACGTGGTCCGCAAACTCCATCACCAAATCATATCAACCAGGGGGGCTTTGTGAAAGTTTATGTTATTATTTTAGCGATGATAGCCATAGTCGATTACGGGATGGGAAACCTCAGAAGCGTCGAGAAGGGCTTCCACAAGGCGGGCGTGGACGCCCGAATCGTGACGGCCCCTAAAGACGTCGACGACGCCAGGGGCGTGGTGCTTCCAGGAGTGGGCGCCTTCAAGGACTGTATGCTCAACCTGGCGGCGCACAAGCTCATCGACCCGATAATGAGGTCCATAGAGAAGGGCAAGCCCTATCTCGGCATCTGCCTGGGGCTACAGGTGCTCTTCACAGAATCGGAGGAGTTCGGCCCCTCCAGGGGCCTGGACGTCCTGAAGGGGAACGTGCCTCGGTTTCCGGAGGGAGATCTCAAGGTTCCGCACATGGGCTGGAACAGCATAAAGATAAGGCGCCGCCCCCCCATACTCGAGGACATACCCGACGGCGAATATTTCTATTTCGTCCACTCCTACTACGTCGCCCCGGAAGAAGAGGGAGTCATCGCGGCGACCACGGACTACGGGATAGAGTTCACCTCCGTCGTTTGGAAGGACAATGTCATGGCCGTCCAGTTTCACCCCGAAAAGAGCCAGACCATGGGACTCAAGATGCTCGAGAACTTTGGGAAGTTCGTCGAGAAGGCATAGGAGTCCGGCTCACTTTCCAGCCAGGGAGTCTCTGAGCTCACGAACCGTTTTTCCGAGAAGCGGATGCACGGCCTCGGGCGCGATCTCCGAAAGGGGCAGAAGAACGAAGTCCCTCTCGTGCATGAGGGGGTGCGGTATCCTGAGCGAGGGCTCGTCGAGAACGAGGGAGTCGTAGAGCAGGATGTCGAGGTCGATGACCCGGGGGCCGTATCTGACGGTCTCCCTGCGTCCCAGGTGCTTTTCTATGTCCTTGAGAGTCCTGAGGATCTCCAGGGGCCGGGCGTCGGTCTCCACCTCGACGGCCATGTTTATGAACCGGGGCTGCTCCTTCACGCCCCAGGGCTCGGTCTCGTAAGCCCCGGAACGCCTCTTGACCTTGAGGCCGCGCCCGGCCATGAGGTCGATGGCCCGCAGACAGTTGGCCTCCCTGTCGCCCAGGTTGGAGCCGATGCCGATGTAGACGGTTGCCATTGACAAAAGCCGGAGTCCCGGGGGGGAACTTAAAGGGCCTTCCGGATCCTCCCTGCGGCCTCCCTTATCCTTTCGGCGGGGACTGTAAGGGCGAACCTCACATAGCCCTCACCCGGCCCGCCGAAGCCGTTTCCGGGCGTGGTGAGTACGCCAGCCTCCTTGAGAAGATGGGCGGAGAAGGCGGCGGAGTCGAATCCCTCCGGCACTTTCGCCCAGACGTAGAAGGTCCCGCTTGGCCTGGCGGCGATTATCCCCGCCTCGCCGAGGCCCTCAAGGAGCGCGTCCCTGCGCTCCCGGTACATCTCCCTCAAGGGCGCCAGCACGCTATCGTCCGTCTCGAGGGCCGCGATTCCCGCCTCCTGCACGGCGTCGAAGGCCCCGGAGTCGAGGTTGCTCTTTATCTTGGCCAGGCCCGCCACTATCTCCCTGTTACCCACGGCGCAGCCTATCCTCCAGCCGGTCATGTTGTACGTCTTGGAAAGAGAGTGTATCTCTATGCCCACGTCCATGGCGCCATCGGCCTCGAGAAAGCTCGGGGGCCTGGTCCCCTCGTAGTACATCTCGGTGTAAGCCGCGTCGTGGCAGACTATGATGCCGTGCGCGCGGGCGAAGGCCACCACCTTGCCGAAGAACTCCAGGGAGGCAGTGGCCGCCGTGGGGTTGTTCGGGTAGTTGATGAACATTAGCTTCGCCCTCTTGAGCGCGTCCCCGTCTATCCGGTCGAGGTCGGGGAGGTAACCGTTCTCTTCAAGAAGCGGCATCTCCACGCTCTCGCCCCCGGCGAAGAGTGTGCCTATCGCATAGACGGGATATCCCGGTGAAGGCACGAGCACCACATCGCCAGGGTCTACGAAGGCCAGGGGGAGGTGGCCGATGCCCTCCTTCGAGCCAATCAGGGTTATCACCTCTCCCTTTGCCTCGAGCCCCACGTTGAACCTCCGCCCGTACCACGCCGCCACGGCCTCCCTGAAGGCCGGCATCCCCTCGGACGATGGATACCTGTGGCGCGCCGGGTTCTCCACGGCCCGCTTCATGGCCTCTACGATGTGCTTGGGCGTGGGGGTGTCGGGGTCTCCGATGCTCAGGTCTATCACGTCCACGCCCCGCTCTACGGCCTCGCGCTTCATGGCGTCTATTCTCGCGAACAGGTAGGCCGGAAGGTCTTTCACACGCTGTGCAAGCTCGAAACGCGACATATTTGGTCCTCCTAAAGGGGTCAATCGGTTGACGGATATTATAACCCATGGGCAATTTGAGAAATATATAAGCCATAAGATAACCTTATAGGTATATATCCATATCTTTATTGACAAAGTTTGGGCACAATTGATATAAAATAAGCCTGCTTAGGGGGAGGAAATTTTAACAATTACAATAAAACTAAGGGGAGGTGTTGCATGAAACTTGGTGTTTTTGTTAGCGATTACTCGCTCACCACGGACACCCTCGAGAGGCTGAAGGCCGACGATCTCGGCATCATCCTTGTCCTAAACGGCGTATACCACGCCGCGCTCAAGGAAAACGGGCAGCCTTCGCCGGTGCTCGGAAAGTCCTCGAAGATATACGTGCTCTCCGAGGACCTCCAGGCAAGGGGCATTGCGGAGTCGGCCGTGGACAGCAAGGCGAAGGTCGTCACCTACGGAGACCTGGTTGACGTCGTAATGAACGACTACGAAAAACTTGCTTGGTTATAGGAGGAGATAATGGCGAAACTTGCAATAGGCCTTTTCCCCGGTGTCGTGGGCAACATGGCATACGACTTCGCCCTCAAGCTCGCGGGAGCGGCGAAGGACAAGGGGCACGATGTGAGCCTCTGGTTCTCGGGCAACGCCTCGGGCTCCATTCTGGCGGGCCAGAAGCACCTGAAGGACTACTCCACTGCCCAAGGCCCCCTGCAGGCGCTTCTTGAAAAAGGCGTGGAGATATGCGCCTGCGAAGCCTGCTCAAACGCCAGGGGCATGAAGAGGGACAACAGCATCGAGGGCATCCAGTGGAACGCGATGCACTGGTACCTGGCCGCGATACACAGCGCCGACAGGGTCCTTCACATAGGAGGTGAATAATGGGAGACGTTAAACTGGCATTCTTAGTTCAGAAGCCCCAGTACAAGGGCGAGACCTCGAGGCTTGCCATCACCCACGCCATCGCATACCAGACAGTCGAGATACTTCTTGAAGACGGCGACACCGTCACGCCCACCCTGTGCTTCATAGGCGAGGGCGTCCTGGGCCTCACCAAGGACCAGAACGCCATGGACACCTACGGCATAACCAGCACCGAGAGCCACATGAAAAACGCCATGCTCGTGGACCTCAACATCCTGGTGTGCAAGGAAGACATGGACAAGTACGGCATCTCCGCCGACACGCTCCCCGACGCCGAGGAGATGGGTGCCGAGGTGAGCATCAACGTCGTGCCCTATGCCGATATACAAAAGGCGATAGATGAGTCAAATCACATACTTGTATACTAAGGAGGAAGAAAATGAGTGAACTCAGCAGCAAGACACCGACTAAGGAGCTTGACGTCCTCGGTAGGGTCTGCCCCTACCCGCTCGTCCTGACCAAGAAGTCGGTCGAGAAGATGGAAACCGGCCAGGTCCTCAAGGTCCTCTGCGATGCCCCGGCATCTGCCGAGGACTCCATCCCAAAGTGGGCCGCGAAGAGCGGCCACAAGTTCGAGGCCGTAAAGAAGGGCGACCAGTGGGAGCTCTTCATCGAGAAGGGTTAATCCTGTAGGTCTTTGAAATAAAAAAAGGGGGCCGGAAATCCGGCCCCCTTTTTTTATGGCTTAATTACATCTCGGTTATCGTGATGGCATCGGTGGGGCAGACGCCCAGGCAGCTCTCGCAGTTCTCGCACTCGCCGCCGGCGTCGGGAGT
>JARRNG010000009.1:0-22952 GCA_037385265.1 Nitrospirota bacterium | reverse complement strand
ACCGTTCCCTGAAAGTGCACTTTCAGAAAGGTCAACCTGGTCGAGGAGGCTTCTCTGGCCGGGGTGAAGCGCTTCGTTTACGTAAGCGCGATCGGCGCGGACCTGGACTCACGGTTCGCCTATCACAGGACAAAGGCCCAGGCCGAGGAAACCGTCAAGGCCTCCGGCATCCCCTATACCATACTCAGGTCCTCCCTCGTTATCGGACCGGGCGGCGGGTTCGTGGGCAAGATGCTCGACCTCATGAACGCGCCCGGGCCTTTCATTCCGGTGCCCGGAAGCGGCGAGACCAAGTTCCAGCCCATCTTCGTAGAAGACCTCGCCAGGTGTATCCTGAGAGCCATGGACAATCCCCGGGCCGCCGGAAGGACCTACGAGGTGGGGGGGCCCGAGCACCATTCCTATGACGAGCTCCTCATGATACTCGCCGACGTCTTGGGCCACAAGAAAAGCCTCCTCCACATACCCATGGGCCTCATGATGCCCATCGTGAGGGTCTTCGAAAAGACCGGTTTGAGCCCGGTGACCTCGGACCAACTGGGACTTCTTAGCCGGGACAACACCTGCGACCCCGACGCCGTCAGGAAGGAGTTCGGATTCGAGCCCATCCCCTACAGGAGGGCCGTCGAGCTTTCTACTTTACAACGAGAACCGGGCAGGTAGAGTATTCCACCACTTTCGAAGAGACGCTTCCGAGGAGGAACTTCTTGGCGCCGTGCCTGCCGTGGGAGCCCACGACAACGAGGTCGACCTTCATCTTCTTCGCCGTCTCGAGAATCTTCTCGGCCGGCAGCCCCTGCCTCGTAATCGTCTTGGACTCCACGGACTTGCCCGCCAGGGAGCTTCTTATTTTTTCCATGGAGGACTTGGTCTCCTCGGTGAGGGCCTCCAAAATCCGCTGGCGGTCCATGTCCGAAAGCTCTGTGAGGTAGAGTTCGGGGATAACGGTCAGCACGGTGAGGTTGGACTCGAATCGTAAGGCTATTTCGACGGCCTTCTTGAGGGCCTTGTCCGAAAGCTTCGAGCCGTCGTGGGCAACGAGTATCTTCTTCACGTCACCTCCCTGCACGAATTAGATGCCACTAGTATAGCAGGAAAGCTACCATGCCGCCACTTACTGCGCCGCCGCCTCCCTCAGAAGAGGTCCGTCGCCACCGTATAGGCGTACCCAAAGGCCATGACCGCGAAGGCCGTGGAAAGAACGCCCAGGACGACATAGAGCACCCCCCTTCCCTTTCGGCCCAGACTGAAGCATACTGCCGCCTTCGGAAAAAGAGTGGTCGTGCCGAAAAGAAGCATCAGCCCAACAAGTATCTGTGTGACAAACCTCATCATGGCACATTTACCCCGATGGCAATACTATCCGGCTATTATTATAAACCCTCCAGCGAGCATTGGTCGCAGAGAGGCATCCTGGGCCTGCAAAGGGTCTTTCCAAGGCGGACGAAGAGGGCGTGATATTCGTTAAAGAGATCCGCGTCCGGATTCAGCCCAGAATGAAAAAGGCCCTGGAACACCTCGTAGGGCTCGTCGTGCCCGAGTATTCCGTGGCGAGAAAGAACCCGCCTAGTATATGCGTCGATAACGAAAACGGGCCGCCCCAGGGCATAGAGGAGGATAGAGTCCGCCGTCTCGGGCCCTATGCCATTGACCCCGAGCAGCGCAGCGCGGAGCGCCCCCGTCTCCTCCCTCCCCATGCGCTTGAAGCTTCCGCCGTACCGGTCCATAAGGAAATCCACGAAAGCCTTCAGCCTCCCGGCCTTGACGTTGAAGTAACCGGCCGGACGAATCGCCTCGGCCAGTTCCTCCGCGCCGAGGCCGTGCATTTTACGCGCGCTCAGGATTCCCAGCCTTTTCAGGTTGCCTATCGCCCTCTCCACGTTCTGCCAGTTCGTGTTCTGGGTCAGTATGGCGCCCACGGCTATCTCGAAGGGCGTCTCGCCGGGCCACCACCTCTGGGGGCCGAACTCGGAGTAGAGTTTCCTGTATATCGTCATCAGGGGCGTTTTCATTGCCGTCACCATCCGCATGGCAAATGAGTCAAGGGCATCTTATTTTAGCGGTCGGGGAGCGGACGTTTCCACAAGGGTGTGCCCTCCCCCTCCCTTCCAGTCGTCTCCAAGGCGCTTCCCCTTTCAATTTGAGGCCCGTTCCGGATATATTATCTAAGCATAATCGATTTCCTGGAGTGTCATTAATGCTCGACATCAGACTCATACGAGAGAACACCGAAAAGGTCAAAGAGGCCCTGAAACAGAGGGGGTACGAGATATCCCTCGAGGATTTCCTGAAGTCCGAGGAGCGAAGAAGAGAGCTTCTCAGGCAGTCCGAGGAGCTCAGGGGCAGGAGAAACAGCGTATCCGAGGATATCGGGAGGCTCAAGAAACAGAAGGAGGATGCATCCTCGCTCATAGCCGAGATGAAGGTCGTCTCCGACGAGATCAAGGCCCTGGACGAAAGGCTCAAGGCCCTGGACGAGGAGACGGAGGGCTTCGTCCTCGTCCTCCCCAACATCCCCGACGAGAGCGTCCCCGTGGGAAAGGACGAGACCGAGAACGTCGAGGTGCGCAGGTGGGGAGAGCCGCGGCAGTTCGACTTCAAGCCCCTCAACCACTGGGACCTCGGCGAGATGCACGACATCGTGGACTTCAAGCGGGCCTCCAAACTGGCCGGCGCGAGGTTCTCGATCATGAAGGGCCTGGGGGCCAAGCTCGAGCGCTCGCTTATGAACTTCATGCTCGACCTTAACACCTCCAAGGGTTACAGGGAGGTGTTCCCGCCGATAATCGTAAACCGCGAGAGCATGACCGGCACGGGACAGCTCCCGAAGTTCGAGGCCGAGCTCTTCAGGACCGTGGACCCCGAGTTCTACCTCATCCCCACGGCCGAGGTGCCGGTGACCAACATACACCGCGACGAGATCCTCGACGAAGCCGACCTGCCAATCTTCTACACGGCCTATACGCCCTGTTTCAGGCGCGAGGCGGGCTCATACGGAAAGGACACCCGGGGCCTCATACGCCAGCACCAGTTCAACAAGGTGGAGCTAGTGAAGTTCGTAAGGCCCGAGCACTCCGGCGAGGAGCTCGAAAAGCTGACCGCCGACTCCGAGGACATCCTCCAAAGGCTGAACCTCCCCTACAGGGTCGTCGCCCTCTGCACCGGGGACCTGGGGTTCGCAGCCGCCAAGACCTATGACCTCGAGGTCTGGGTGCCGGCCCAGGGCGTGTACAGGGAGATATCGTCGTGCTCGAACTTCACCGACTTCCAGGCCCGGAGGGCGGGCATCCGCTTCAGGCGTGAGGGCAGGAAGGGCACGGAATTCGTGCACACACTCAACGGCTCCAGCCTGGCCATCGGAAGGACCGTGGTGGCCATCCTGGAGAACTACCAGCAGAAGGACGGAAGCGTCGTCATACCCGAGGCCCTGAGGCCCTACATGGGCGTCGACAGGATTGCCTGAGCCGAATCGCCGTTGTTATAATAGTTCATGAGGCCGCGTCTTTACCTCAGGGTGGGCGACAGGGTTCGCCACATCAAGTACATAAGGTGGGGAAGCGGCGAGGTCACCGAAGAGAAGCATTCCTCGCTGGCCGGTGGGTTCTGCTTCGTCAAGATACTTTTCGAGGACGGCGAGGAAAGGGCATTCATAAACGACATGGACAACTCGCTGTGCTGTTATTATTCGGGCATCAAGATCGAACGCTGAGCCGGGCGGCATGAGCTTCTTCGACTCCTTCGAAAGCCCCCTTGGCACCATCTACATGATATTCTCGGGCAAGTCCCTCTCCGGCATATCCTTCGCGAAGCCCCATATGAAAAGGGGTAGGGCCCCGAAGGATTTCAAGACGGAGCTTGCGAAATACTTCAAGGGGAGGCTCCAGGAGTTCTCCCAGAAGACCATGTTCGCCGAGGGGACGGAGTTCGAAAAGGAGGTCTGGGAGGCCATCAAGGAAGTGCCTTACGGCGAGACGAGGACGTACAAGTGGCTCGCCAAGCGGGTCGGCTCTCCCGGCGGCTCGAGGGCCGTGGGCCAGGCCCTCTCGAAAAACCCCATCCCCATCGTGGTCCCCTGCCACAGGATAATCGAGTCCACGGGAAACATAGGGGGATATTCCTCGGGCGTCCACATCAAGCGCAGGCTCCTGGAGATGGAATTCTACAACTCCCTGGAGACGGGAAAATCCGACTCATAAACACTTTCAAGGAGGCTTTATGCAGGTCCTGATTCTTTACTATTCAAAAGGCGGAAACACCAGAAAGCTCGCCGAAGAGGTGGCCGAGGGGGTCAAGTCGGCGGGGGTGGAGGCGGTTCTCAAAAGCACGGCGGAGGTCGCCAAGGACGACTTCCTCAACTCTGCGGGAGTGATTGCCGGCTCTCCGGTCTACTTCGGGGTGATGGCTGCGGAGCTCAAGAAGATATTCGATGACTTCGTCAGCACCCGGAGAAAGATGGAAAACAAGGTGGGCGCCGCCTTCGCCACCGGGGCCCATCCCTCGGGGGGCAAGGAGACGACGATAATGTCCATCCTCCAGTGCATGCTCATATACGGAATGATTGTGGTGGGCGACCCCATGAGCGCCTCGGGCCACTACGGCGTGGCAAGCCAGGGCATCCCGGACGAAAAGTCCTCCGACGAGGCCAGAAAGCTCGGCTCCCGCGTGGCGGAGCTCTGCAAGAGGCTTAAGTAGCGAACCTCTGCATCCCGCTATGTTATAATAGACGCAAAATAGACGCGCCTTTACAACCTTATCAGGAGAGGGAAACCCATGGGATTCATAAAAGACCTACTTAACCGTTTTGTCAGCGACGATGAGCAGTCCTTCAGGGCGCCGGGCAGGAACGAGCCCTGCTGGTGCGGAAGCGGAGTCAAGTACAAGAAGTGTCACCTGGAAGAGGATGCGAAGAAACGCAGCAAGAACTTCGGTCCCAGTTGCGGCTCCGCCTGAGGCACTTCCCGGGGCTGAGGCTCAGCCCCTGAGCTTTTTCTCCCACTCCCACGCGGTCCTTATTATGTAGCCCAGTTCGTCGCGGCGGGGCTTCCAGCCGAGGGTATTTATAATCTTCGAGCTCAAGGCCACGAGCTCCGGGGGATCTCCCTCGCGCCTTTCGGCTTCCTCGACCCTGAAATCCACGCCCGTGACCTGCCTGGCCGTTTCCACGACCTCACGTACAGAGTAACCCTTCCCGTAGCCGCAGTTAAAGACGTCGCTCGGCCCGCCGTCAGCCAGATAGTTGAGGGCCAGAACGTGAGCGTCGGCGAGGTCGTCGACATGTATGTAGTCCCTTATGCATGTGCCGTCGGGCGTGGGGTAGTCGGTGCCGAATATCTGAAGCTTCTCTATCTCTCCCCGGGCGGCCCTAAGGGCCCTCGTGATGAGATGCGTCGCCTCGGCGTAGGCCTGCCCTATCCGTGCCTCAGGGTCAGCGCCGGCCACATTGAAATACCGGAGGGAGACGTACCTGAAATCGCCCTCGGAGACGGCAAGGTCCCGGAGCATCAGCTCGTTGACCATCTTCGAGGTGCCGTATGGGTTGATGGGATTAAGCGGGGCGGCCTCCTCGACGGGCACGGCATCAGGAATGCCGTAGACCGCCGCCGTGGAGGAATAGATGAACATGCAGGGGCCGGCATCGCGCAGGGCCTCCAAAAGGTTTACGGTGTTCACGGTATTGTTCCTGTAGTACGTGAGGGGCTCGCGGACGCTTTCGGGTACGACTATGGATGCAGCAAAATGCATGACGGCCTCCGGCCTGAAGTCCAGGACCGTCTTCCCGATGGAGGCTCTGTCGCCCAGGTCGGCCTCGACGAGCTCGCCGTTAAGCACAGCCCAGCGGTTTCCCGTGGAGAGGTTGTCCACGGTCAGGACCTCGTGGCCTTCATTGCCCAGGGCCTTGACCACGTGGCTCCCGATGTAACCCGCTCCACCCGTAACGAGAACTCTCATACGCCCTCACCTTCCCGCAATTCCCGCCGGACCGGCCGCCGGGTAATGTCAGAATCTGAAACGCGCTATTATAACAGCTGCCGCTAAATCTGTTTGGTCTTTACCAGCCTGAGGGCAGCGTTGCGAACAGCGTCGGGGACGCCCTTGTTCTTGGACAGCAGCATGAGGTCTTTCTTCTTGAGATACTTCACGTAGTTCATGGCCAGCCCGGGAGGAGTCTTGGGATTCGTGATAACGGCCGTCATGATGGAATAGCTCTTCATCCATTCCCTGTTGTTTGCTATCTTCCGCATGGCCTCCTCGATTATCGAGCGGTTGCGGGCGATGGCCTCGATTTCGGGTTCCGTTATCTTGGGGTTTTCCAAGGCGGTGAGGACCACGAGCTTGTTTGTGTCATTCAGGAGGATGGTTCTGATAGACTTGTTGCCCGTCTGTGCGAGCTTGATCTTTTCACCTACGCCGAGGGCCTGTATCTTCCTCATCAGGCCTTCCTTCTTGACCCTCTTGGCGACTTTCTCCTTTTCCTCCTGCTCGCGTTTTCTGAGCTCCTCCACCTGAGAATTGGCCAGCGCGGGGACCCTCAGGAGGTTGGCGGCCTGGGCCCTTACGTCGTCGGGCGTCCTGGAGTGCTCGTAGAGCCTCTTCACCACCTCCGGACGCGACCTGTTGGCTCTGAGTATCTCGCCGAAGGCCGAGTCTTCGGCGGCCTCATCCATGATGAGGTCTATGGCCTCCATGGAGACCGCAGAGAGGTCCAATTCCTCGTTCCCGGCGCCCTTATCCTCTTCCATCAATGCCTCCGGAGGTAAATCAGGTACTCCACGTTGCCCTTGGGGCCCCTGAGCGGAGACTCCATGACTCCCGCGACCGAAAGGCCCAGGGACCTCATGTTTTCCTCCACCGCCCCCACCGCCTCGGCCCTCTTGCTCTCGTCCCTTACCACTCCGCCCTTCCCCACGTCGCCGCGGCCGACCTCGAACTGGGGCTTTATGAGGGCGACTATCTCGCCGCCGGCCTTTACGAACTCCATTATGCGGGGCATCACTATCCTGAGGGAGATAAATGAGACGTCCACCACGGCGATGTCTATCTCGTCGGGGACCCTGTCTCTCTCGAGGTATCTAATGTTCGAGCGCTCGAGAAGCACCACCCGGGGGTCCTGCCTAAGCTTGAGGTCGATCTGGCCGTAGCCCACGTCCACGGCGTACACCTTTTCCGCCCCGTGTTTGAGCAGGCAGTCCGTGAACCCGCCCGTCGAGGCCCCGACGTCCATGGCCGTCTTCCCTCCGAGGTCGATGCGGAATTCCCTTACGGCCCCCTCGAGCTTGAGCCCTCCCCTGCTTACGTAGGGGATGTCCTCCGCCTTGAGCTCAATTTGAGCGTCGCCGTCCACGAGGGCGCCCGCCTTCGTAACCGGGCTTCCCGCCACCAGCACCTTGCCCGCCATTATCAGGGACTTTGCCCTCTCGCGGCTTCCGGCAAGGCCGCGCCCCACCACGAGCTTGTCGAGCCTTTCCTTCACAGGGATATTTTTCACAATTGTCCGGAAAGAATCAATAACCGAGTAAGACCCGAGTTCACCCGGCGGGAAACTTCAGGTCCTCCCTCACGAGGGCAGCCGAGGCGTTATAAATCCCTTCCTCGTCTATGCCGCAGAGTCTCCTTAGCTCCGCCTGAGAACCGTGCTCTATGAACTGGTCGGGGATGCCGAGCATCCTTACCTCCACCCCTCCGAGGCCCATCCGGTGAAGAGCCTCGAGCACCGCGCTCCCGAAACCGCCCTGCAAGGAGTTTTCCTCCACGGTGACGATGCGCCCCGTCGCGGCGGCCTCCTTTAGCTTCTGGAGGTCCAAGGGCTTGCAGAACCTCATGTTGAAGACGCCCGCGCTTATCCCCTCCCTCTGGAGCCCCGCGGCGGCGGCAAGGGCGGGGCCGACCGTACTGCCGATGGCCAGGATAGAGACGTCGTGGCCCTCCCTGAGCGTTTCGCCCTCGCCTATGCCGAAGGGCCCGCAGGGCGGGGCTTCGGATATGTTTCCCCTGGGGAACCTTATCGCCGATGGCCCGTCGTGCCTGAGGGCGAGCGACAGCATCTCCCTGAGCTCCATGTGGTCCTTGGGCGCCATGACAACCAGGTTGGGTATGTGCCTCAGGTACGTCAGGTCGAAGACACCGTGGTGCGTCGGGCCGTCCTCTCCCACAAGGCCCCCCCTGTCTATGGCGAATACCACGTGAAGCCTCTGCAGGCAGACGTCGTGGACTATCTGGTCGTAGGCCCTCTGGAGGAAAGTCGAGTAAATGGCCACTACCGGCCTCACGCCCAACGCGGCCAGTCCGGCGGCAAACGTGACGGCATGGGGCTCGGCTATGCCCACGTCGTAGAACCTGTTGGGGTATCTTTCGGCAAATCCCGTGAGCCCCGTGCCCTCCTTCATCGCGGCCGTTATCGCCACGACCCTGGGGTCCCTGTCGGCCAACTCCCGGAGGGCCTCGCCAAA
The DNA here is from genome assembly GCA_037385265.1 of Nitrospirota bacterium. Classification (GTDB taxonomy): domain Bacteria; phylum Nitrospirota; class Thermodesulfovibrionia; order Thermodesulfovibrionales; family JdFR-86; genus JARRNG01. The sequence goes on along the minus strand of JARRNG010000009.1, from coordinate 14,505 downwards.
GGCGTCGCTGTAAGTGGTTCTGCCCCCGCCCGAGACGGGCTCCCCCGTCTCGGCCTGGAAAGGCCCGGTGCCGTGGAAGTGCGAAGGGTCCTTCTCGGAAAACTCGTAGCCCTTCCCCTTGTGCGTTATCACGTGGATCAGCGTCGGACCCTCGTTCTTCCTGATCTTGCCCAGGGTCTCCTCCAGGAGCTTCAGGTTGTGTCCGTCGATGGGTCCCACGTAGTTAAAGCCCAGCTCCTCGAAGACCATCCCCGGCAGGAGGAACCCCTTCACGTGCTCCTCCATCTTCTGGGCGAACTTCGACATCGTATCCCCCAGCATGGGGATGCTCTCTATGAGCTGCTTGGATTCCTTCTTGAACCTGAGGAAGGCCTCGCCCGTGAGAATCCTGTTTAGGTATGCCGAAAGGGCCCCCACGTTCCGGGAGATGGACATCTTGTTGTCGTTCAGCACGACTATGAGGTCCTTGCCGAGCTGTCCGGCGTGGTTGAGCCCCTCGAAGGCAAGTCCGGCGGTCATCGCCCCGTCGCCTATCACGGCGACGACCTTGAAGCTGTCGCCAGCCCTGTCCCTGGCCTCGATCATCCCCGTGGCCGCGGAGATGGAGGTGGAGCTGTGGCCCGTGCCGAAGGCGTCATAGGGGCTCTCCTCCATCTTCGGAAACCCGGAGAGGCCCTTCAGTTTGCGGAGCGAGGGAAAGCGCCCGTATCGCCCGGTCAGAAGCTTGTGGGCGTAAGCCTGATGCCCCACGTCCCAGATTATCTTGTCGCGGGGGGTATCGAAAACACGGTGGAGCGCTATGGAGAGCTCCACCACGCCGAGGCTCGGGGCGAGGTGTCCGCCGGCTTGGGAGACCTGGTCGATTATGACCCTGCGCAGGTCCTTCGCGAGCTCATCGAGGCCCTCGGCGTCGAGGTCCCTGATATCCTTCGGGGATTTGATTTTCTCGAGCATCACTTGTTCCTTGCCAGAATGAAATCGGCTATGCCTCTCAGGGGCCAGGCCTTCTCGCCCATGAAGGCTATCGCATCGAGCGCTCCGCCGATGAGCTCCTCGGCCCGCCTCATGGACTCCTCAAGCCCGTAGAGCGCCGGATAAGTCATCTTCTTCTTCGCCTGGTCGGAGCCCGTGGGCTTCCCCAGCACCTCGGCGTCGCCACTGACGTCCAGGACGTCGTCCACTATCTGGAAGGCATGGCCCAGGTTCCCGCCGTAGAGGGTGAGGGCCTCCATAGTTTTTTCGTCGGCCCCGGCCAGTATCCCGCCCAGCCTCACGGAAGCGGCAATCAGCGCGCCCGTCTTGTGGGTGTGGATGTAGCGCAGGGTGTCGGGGTCGGGCTCCGCACCCTCGGATATTATGTCCTGCGCCTGCCCCCCGACCATGCCGCGGACTCCGGCGGCCGTGGCAAGCTCCTTGACGGCATCGAGAAGCGCCCCTCTTCCGGCAATTGCCCTGGAGTCCAGGACCATGAGAAAGGCCTCCGTCAGGAGGGCGTCTCCCGCGAGGATGGCCATGGCCTCCCCGTAGACCTTGTGGTTCGTGGGCCGGCCGCGCCTCATGTCGTCGTTGTCCATGGCGGGAAGGTCGTCGTGTATCAGGGAGTAGGTGTGTATGACCTCCACGGCTGCCGCGCAGGGCACGATGTCCCCGGCGGCGCCGCCGCAGGCCTCATAGGCCGCTAGGGCCAGTATGGGCCTGAGCCTCTTGCCCCCGGCCAGCACGGAATAGCCCATGGCCTCAAGCACAACCGGCGGCACTCTCCCTGCCGGGGGGCTCCCGAAGTAATCCTCCAGGTAGGCGTTTACGAGGGCCCCCTTGTCCTGCATATACCTTTCAACGTCCATTTGAATCAAACCCCTGGATAAGCCGCTCACGGACTGGTTTCAGCTTTCCGGCGGGGGGCCGGGGCTCCCGCCAATATAAAGGGCAAGCCCTATTCCCACTCTATGGTGCCGGGGGGCTTTGAGCTTATGTCGTAGACCACCCGGTTTACGCCCTTCACCTCGTTTATGAGCCTGTTGGATATCCTCCCCAGAACCTCGGCGGGAAGGCGCGCCCAGTCGGCCGTCATGGCGTCCAGGCTGGTCACGGCCCTTACGGCCACGGCGTTCTCGTATGTCCTCTCGTCCCCCATGACACCCACGGTCTGAACCGGCAGGAGGACGGCGAAGGCCTGCCAGAGCTTCCTGTAGAGGCCGGCTCGCTTTATCTCCTCGAGCACTATGGCGTCGGCCTCCCTCAGGACGGCGAGCCTCTCGGGCGTCACCGCCCCCAGGCACCTTATGGCCAGCCCCGGCCCCGGGAACGGGTGCCTCCAGCATATCTCCTCCGAAAGCCCGAGCTCCTCCCCCACCGCCCTAACCTCGTCCTTGAAAAGCTCCCTCAGGGGCTCTATGAGCTTGAGCTTCATGACCTCGGGCAGGCCCCCCACGTTGTGGTGGCTCTTTATGACCGCCGAGGGCCCCTTGAACGAGACGCTCTCGATGACGTCGGGGTAGAGGGTCCCCTGGGCGAGGAACTCCGCGCCCTCTATCTTCTTGGCCTCCTCCTCGAAGACAGCGATGAACTCGTTGCCGATTATCTTCCGCTTCTTCTCCGGGTCGCTCACGCCCTTAAGCTTAGAAAGGAACCGCTCGGAGGCGTCCACGTGAATGAGCTTTATCTGGAAATGCTCCCTGAAGGTCTTCTCCACTTTGTCGGCTTCGCCCTTCCTCAGCACCCCGTTGTCGACGAATATGCAGGTCAGGCTGTCGCCGACGGCCCTGTGCACCAGGAGCGCCGTCACAGCCGAGTCCACGCCGCCCGAAAGAGCGCATATGACCTTCTTGTCGCCCACCTTCTTCCGGATGTCGTCCACCGCCCAGTCGATGACCGAAGAGGTCTTCCACTCTGGCTTGCATCCGCAGATGTCGAAGATGAAATTCCGGAGGATCCTCTCGCCGTCGTAAGTGTGGGCAACCTCGGGATGGAACTGGAGGGCGTACAGCTTCCTCGTCGGCTCCGCCATTGCGGCAAGGGGGGCGTTTTCGGTATGGGCTATCACCTTGAACCCCGGCGGCAGGGCCTCTATCCTGTCGCCGTGACTCATCCAGGCCTGCGAACGGTCGATGACACCCCAGAGGAGGGCAGAATCGCCGTCGAGGAAGAGTTCCGCCCTTCCGTACTCCCGCTCCCGCGCTCCCGCGACCCTGCCGCCCAGCATGTGGGCCATCACCTGCATGCCGTAGCAGATGCCGAGGACCGGAACGCCCAGGGCGAACACGTCCTTATCCGGGAGGGGGGCGCCCTTGTCGTAAACGCTCGAGGGGCCGCCCGATAGAATCACCCCCTTGGGGTTAAAGGCGCGGATTTCCTCCATCGAGGCGTTGAAGGGGAGAATCTCCGAATAGACGTTCTTCTCCCTTATGCGCCTGGCTATGAGCTGGGTGTACTGGGAACCGAAGTCCAGCACTAGTATGTTCTGTTCGTGCATATTAAATTATAAAGTATTAGGCTTCTAAATGTCTAAAAAGGCGTGATTTTCGGGGGTTACACCCTAAGATTTTCCAAGCCGGCTGAGACTCTCAGCGGTAGTGCCTCTTAAGCTCCGAGGCGTACCGGCGTCCCACGCTGTCGGCGTTTCTCGCAAGCCACTCGGCCAGGCTCACCTTGCCCGTGGGCGGCCGGCCCGACACCAGGAGGTTGTCCATCAGTCCGTAGATCTCGTCGCGCGTGATGAGGACGTCGCCCAGCAGCCAGCCCACAAGGCCGGTCACGAGGAGCGTGGTCTCGGGCCCCATGTGGATGATGCGCGTGCTTCTTCCCAACGTCCTCTTGATAAGCTCGACGAGCTCGTTGAAGGCATATACCTCCGGGCCCGCCGCATCGACCTCGATGTTATCCTTCGACCCTCCAGCCCCGACGGCGATATCGGCCACGTCTTCCACATGGACGGGCTGGAGCCTGTATTCGCCCGAGCCCGGCACCTGGAATACCGGAAAGCGTCTTACCAGCCAGGCTATGGTGTTTATCAGGATGCCCTCGTGCCCGAAAAGGACCGTGGGCCTTATGATGGCGTATGAAAGGCCAGACTCCCTTACGTAGCGCTCGAGCCTCGCCTTCCCCCTGTAATATGGGTAGGGGGAGTCCTCGGTGGCGTTTGCGATGCTAATGTGGACCAGTCTCCTGACCCCGGCGGCCTTTGCGGCGTCCACCAGGGTCTTGGTGTTCTCCACCGCCGAGTCGTACGTGACCTTTCCGCGGGGAAATCGAATCCAGTAGGTGTTGTAAAGAGTAGATGCCCCCTCGAGGCTCCGCTCGAGCCTGGAGGGGTTGTCGAAATTAAAAGGTTCGGCCTTGACCCTTCCGCCAAAGGGGTCCGGGCGGTCCGGGTGGCCCGTAATGGTCTTGACCTCCCTGCCCGCCGCGAGCAGGTCCCTGGCGATGTATTTCCCGGTGTACCCGAAGGCACCCGTCACCACATCGAGAGCCTGGCTCATGGGTCGAGCAAGAGCCCCCGGCGCTCAGCCGCGGGCCGGCGCCTCCTTTTCCATCTCTTCCGTGTATTCGCCGTAACGTGCAGCCCCGTTCATCTTCGCGCGATGGTAGAAGACCCTCTGGGCCGCCTGAACTTTCGATTCCTCCCCCCGCCAGGTCTCCATGACCGGGCCCTGGAGGGCGCGGGCGAAGGAGAAACTCAGTTGCCAGGGCTGGTCGCCAAGGGAGTTTATGGCGTTTAGGTTTTCCGTGGCCTCTTCCGGGCCCTGCCCGCCCGAGAGAAAGACGACGCCGGGCATGGCCGCCGGTACGAACCTCCTCAGGCAGCGCACGGTGCACTCGGCCACTCGCTCGGGGCCCGCCCTCTCGGGGCTTTCCTTCCCCGAGACCACCATGTTGGGCTTCAGGAGCATCCCCTCGAAGAGCACCCTCTGGTCGCCGAGGGCGGAAAACACTCTCCTCAGGGTCTCGCCGGTCACTTCCTCGCAGCGCGCGATGTCGTGCGAGCCGTCCATGAGCACCTCGGGCTCGACGATGGGCACGAGGCCGGCCTCCTGCGCAAGCGCCGCGTAGCGGGCAAGGGCGTGGGCGTTTGCCTCTATGCACGCGCGGGTGGGAATGCCTTCGCCGATGGCTATCACCGCGCGCCACTTGGCGAACCGGGCACCGAGCTCCGTATAGTGAGAGAAGCGGTCTCGAAGCCCGTCGAGGCCCTCGGTCACCTTCTCGCCGGGGAAACCGGCCATGTCATGGGCCTTCATGTCGACCTTGATCCCGGGGATTATTCCCCTCCTCTTAAGAACCTCCGCGAAGGGCGTGCCGTCTCGGGCACTCTGGTGAATTGTCTCGTCGAACAGAATGACCCCGCTTATGTAGTCCTCCACGCCGGGAGCGGTGAAAAGCACCTCCCTGTACGAACGGCGCGTCTCTTCGTTTGATTCGACGCCTATTTTCGCCAGACGCTTCGTGATGGTGCCCGTGGATTCGTCGGCGGCCAGTATGCCCTTCCCCTCGGGGACGAGAGCCAAGGCGGTGGCCTGAAGTTCCGGCTTGTTCATGTCCCTAAGACCTCCTCGGTTATTAGAAGCCGCGTTTCCTACCCCCGATTATACAAGCTTGTCCGGGCCTGTCAATGGCCGAAGATCTCAGGACGCACGCCCCCACGCACCCGAAGAGAAAGCGCAAGCACCGCCGATATCCTATTCGCCCCAAGGAAAGGTATCGTTTGAGACCCTCCGGAGCGGAGGAAGCCGGAATCGAAGGGATGCGGGAGGCGGGAACACCCGGTTGAGAAACAGCCTTATAAGCCCAAAAACAGCAGACCTATTCGGACAATCCGCGGATGTTGGCCAGGTTTTCTAGCATGGAAAGGAAATCGGTTTTCAGCTTCTTGCCCTTCAATCGTCGATACAGAAGGACGAGTTTGACCTCCTCATCCGAAAGGGTCTCCTTCGACGCCATGGCCTGGTCGGCGCCTTCCTCGGGGAAGAAGACATCCACCGGCACGTCAAAGACTTCGGCTATCTGGAAGAGCCTGTTCAGGCTCAGGGTGCTTTCCCCGTATTCGTATTTCTGAACTTGCTGGTACGTGATGTTGAGCTTCTCAGCGAGCTTCATCTGGGTCAGTCCGGCGGACTTTCGCATCTGCCTTATCAGCTTCCCTATCTCGTTTGACATGGTCTTGTCTTCTCCCTCTTCTATTATATATCTTCTGTCGGCCCGTCCGCATCGGCAAAAGAAAAATATCCATCCTTGCCGATAATCACATGGTCTAGCATCTCTATATTGAAAAGCTTGCACGAATCGACCACCCGCGAGGTGATCTCAAGGTCGTGGACGCTGGGGTCGACGCTTCCCGAAGGATTGTTCTGCACCAGGACGACCGAAACCGCATTGGTCAACAGCGCCGTTTTTATGATCTCCTGGGCGTGTACCACCGCCTCATTGGAAGTTCCTTGAGTCAGCTCGTCATGGGCTATTATTTTTTTCTCGGAATCAAGATAGACAGCGATGAATTTCTTCCTGGGCTCATAGGCCATCTGACGAAAAATCCTGTAGATCTCCGCCGCGCCGGCAATGCAGTCGCTGTATGGAACAGTCTTTTCCCTGACCGAAAAAAGCTTGACCCTGCTGATATCCTGTTTCACGTTAACCGAGGTCTCCACGCCTATGGTTTCGCGCACCTTGGCGGCCAGGGCCTCCAATGTAAAGGGCTTCGAAAGGCAAACCACTCCTGCGTCGCTACCCCAGGCCCTGTCCCTGCCCATGTGCCCGCTGGTTATTATAACCCGGGTGTCCGGGCTAAGGGCTTTCACCTCCGACAACAGGCCCAACCCGGACATGCGGGGCATGATCATGTCCGTGACGATAAGGTCGATCTTCACTGAGCCTTCCCGGACGAGATCCAGGGCGTCTTCCCCCGAGTAGGCGACCAAGACCCTGTAGCCGAGATGGTCGAGCATCTCCCGGGTGGAGTCGGCAAGTTGCCTCTCGTCGTCGACCACCAGTATCGTCTCGGTCCCTCCCGAGACGCCTACGGGCTGCCCCCCTGACACTGCGGCAATGTAGTCCGCCACGTGGCGCGGCAAGTAAACCCTGAAGGTCGTTCCGCTGCCGGGTTCGCTCTCGACGTCTATCCAGCCACCCATCCGCCTGACGATCCCATAGACCGCGGACAGCCCTATCCCCCGGTTCTCGCTGCCCTTGGTGCTGAAAAAAGGCTCGAACACCCTGGAAAGGACAGCTTCTTCCATGCCGCATCCGCTGTCGGTCACCTCGAGCCTGACATATTCCGCCTCCTCGCCGCCGGCGTTGTCCTCTACCAAGGCGGCTGGAACCGCCACGTTGTCCAAACTGAAACTTATCTGCGCTCGGCCATTGCCGTCGCAGCGCCCAGCGATAATCGCCTCCCTGGAGTTCTGGTAGAGGTTCATCACCACCTGCTGGAGCTGGCTAGGGTTTCCGCGGACATTCCAGAGACCGGGTATGATATCCACGCCGACGTCAATCCTCGCATCTTCCTCTACCGCCTTCTTCATGAAGTTCACGGTCTCCTCGGTAATTAACCCCAGATCCACTGCCTCGGCTTCCACTACCGAGCCTTTCGAGAAATTAAGGAGGTTGCCCACCATGTTCTTGCCCCTGCCCACGGCTTCCAGCGACCTCTCTATGCGGTCCAACGCGTCGCCCGCGAGGCGCATCCTCGCCAGCTCAAGGTTGTTATAGATTATCGCAAGTATGTTGTTGAAGTCGTGGGCGATGCCTCCAGCGAGATTGCCGAGCGCTTCGAGCTTCTGGGTCTGGAAATACATCTGCTCGAGCTTCCTCTTTTCCTCCTCGGCCTCCCGGCGCTTGGAAACGTCCCGGACCGTGGCATGCACGATGACCTCTTCCGCCGTGTGGATGGTGCAGCCTAAAAACTCTACGGGTACCCTTGAGCCGTCCTTCCTGACGAGGTCGATTTCGCTGATGGAGCCCACCCCGTGGGCAACGATGTCCTCAAAGGCGACCCTCGCCCTGTCCGTCTCTTCCTGCGGGCACAGGATGGAGAAGCGCAGGCCGAGCAACTCGCCCTTCGTGAACCCGGAGAGCTCTTCGGCCCGCTTGTTGGCCTCGATCAGCACCCCTTCCGTATTGGCCAGGAATATGGCGTCCCCGGCGAAGTCCATGAGGGCGCGATACTTCTCCTCGGACTGCCTCAGGGCCTCCTCAGCCCGTACGCGCTCCGTGATATCGATAATTATGCCGTCTATGTAAGACACTCCGCCTTTGTCGCCCTTTACAGGTCTCCCCCTTTCGAGGCACCGCCTTACAGTGCCGTCCTTGTGCTTCAAACGGTACTCGACCTCATAGGGCCACTCTTGCAGGACGGCCCTCCGAACATCGGACACCACGCCTTCCCGGTCTTCGGGGAGTATCAGGCGGTCAATCTGACATACACTGCCGTTGCTCAACTCCTCCAGCGTATAGCCTGTGACCGGCTCGAGCATGTCGTTGAAAAGCTGCGTCTCCTTATTGTCTTTGATATACTGCCTGAATACTATGCCCGGCAGGTTTTCGGAGAGCTGCTTCTCTCTTTTTTTCTTCTCCAGTTCAAGGTCGTACTGGAGCCCGAAATCCCTTACGAGCAATTTGTTGATGAAATGACTCGTCAAGTAGGAGGCTGACAGGCACGTTACCAGAAAGCTGTTGGCAATAAAGAACGATTGGAATTCCGTTATCCTCTCAGTCGCCAATATGGGGACCATATAGATGGCGTAAATGAGCAGCACAGAGCCCAGGTGGAAATAGAGCGGGGCCGGGACGAACACCACGGCGCACACGGCAAGTAAAATCATGCCCGGATAATAAGGCGAATTGTGGCCGCCGAACCTGAGTATCATCAGCTCGATGGTGGCCGCGGAGAAAGCGATCGCAAAGTATAACGCGAGATAGATGGCAGGCATCCGGAGCCTCGACCTGATAACGAAATAAATACCCACCAGCATGGACGAGACAACGAACCTGTAAGTAAGGAACAGCCTAAAGTACTCGGGGGCGGCAATATAGTCCAGGAAGCTCAGCACCATGAACATCGCCGCACCCAGCAGGCATGCGCGGCCGGCCCACGCTCTGAAGAGCCGGTTCAGGTTCTCTTTTATGTACGCTCTTCTTTCAGGTTCCATTTCTCGGAGTCGATGGTGCATTTAGAACAAATAATGGCTCCATGCCTGAAATTATACCAGACTTGATTATTTTGCAGAATTGCGGGGATGTCAGAATTTTTCCATCCTCATCGCCTTCAAAGGCGTACGAGATGATACAATTGTTCCTGAAATGGCCAGGGCGATAATCATAGTTCTGGACGGAGTGGGAGTGGGCGCTATGCCCGACGCCTCCCGTTTCGGAGACAGCGGGAGCCATACCCTGGGAAACCTTTCCCGGGCCGCGGGAGGGTTGAACCTTCCGGCCCTTGGCCGCCTGGGGCTTGGGAACATAGCGGATATACAGGGAGTTTCGAAGACAGCGGTGCCCTGGGCCTCCTGGGGACGGATGGCCGGGGTATCGGCGGGCAAGGATACCATAACAGGCCACTGGGAGATGGCCGGCATCACAAGCAGGCGGCCCTTCCCGACTTACCCCGAGGGCTTTCCGCCGGAGATAATCGAGGAGTTCGAGAGACGGACGGGCCGCAAAGCGCTCTGGAACAGGCCGGCCTCGGGAACCGAGATAATCGAGAGGCTCGGCGACGAGCACATGCGCACCGGAAACCCGATCGTCTACACCTCCGCCGACAGCGTATTCCAGGTCGCGGCGCACGAAGATGTAATCCCCGTGGAAGAGCTCTACAGGATCTGCGAAATGGCAAGGGAGATACTGAAGCCACCGCACAATGTTTGCAGGGTCATAGCCAGGCCCTTCGTGGGGCCCCCTTACGTGCGCACTTACAGGAGGAAGGACTTCGCCCTGACCCCACCTGGGGAGACGGTCCTCGACATGCTTTGCCAGGGGGGCCTGGAAGTCTGGTCCGTGGGCAAGGTCTGCGACATGTTCGGGAAAAGGGGGTTCACCCGCTGCATAAAGAGCGAGGGAAACGCCGACGGGATGAGGAAGCTGTCGGCTGCGCTAAAGGAGCTGGGGGAGGGCCTTCTGTTCATTAACCTCGTGGACTTCGACACCCTCTACGGTCACCGCAACGACACCGCGGGCTTCAAGGCCGCCCTCGAGGAATTCGACGCCTGGCTCGACCCTTTCGTGGGAGGGCTTGGCGGCGAGGACAATCTGTTCGTCACGGCCGACCACGGCTGCGACCCCACCACGCCGAGCACGGACCACTCGAGAGAATACGTCCCCCTCCTTTATTACCGGAAGGGCCTCCCAGCTCGAAGCCTAGGGACTAGGGAGACCTTCGCCGACCTGGGGGCCACGGTGGCCGACATATTCGGCGTAGGCAGGCTTCAGGTGGGGAAGAGTTTTCTCCGAAGCGTTTAGCCCGTGATCCGGTTCCTCAGGGGCTTCGCCAGGGTATACTCCACGTGCGAGTCGAGCATGTCCGACAGCTCCCTCAGCATGCCCGGGTAAGCCTTCACTCTCGATATCTTCGAAAAGTCCCAGGTGAGAAGGGTCTCGTAGAGCCTCGCCGCCCCCTGGGATAGAGACTTGGCATCGCTCCTTTCGGCGTGGCTCAGGGCCCCCGCGCACCGCTCGCAGATTATCGAGCCGTGCGAGACGAAGAACCTCCTGCCCGCCCCCCCGCACCGCGCGCAGCCCGCCAGTCTCGGCGAGTAGCCGGCAAGGGCAAGCAGCCTTATTCTGTAGAGGAGAGCCCCGAGGTTGCTACAGTCCCGCTCCATCATCCCGAGGGCCCGAAGCAACAATTCGAAGGCCGCCTGATTTGGCTCGCCCTCGGGGAGGAAATCGAGGGTGACCTCGAGCATCGAGGAGAGCCTCATGAAGCAGCCGTAGCTTTCGCGGAGGGTCTGGTGGGGATTTATGATGTCGGACTGCGTAAGAAGTGGAAGGGCGGCGTCCTCCTTGCCCCTCAGGGAAAGCCTGGCGTGGGTCAGCGGCTCCAGGGAGCTGCCGAAGCGGCTCTTTATCTTTCTCGGACTCTTGGCGAAGGCCTTTATGAGGCCGAAGTCCCGGGTGAGATACGTCACTATCAGGTCGGCTTCGCCGTAGGGGAAGCTCTTGAGCACTATCCCCTCGGTCCTCCTCAGCATGGAAGGATCTCCATTAAAGACAGATAGGCCATCAGCTTGCCAAGGGGGGTGGAGGAGGCCTTAAGCCACGCGGCGCTGGGGGCGCGCCCGCTCACATGATGTTTCCGAAATCTTCGGGCCTTAGGTTCTTGAGCCACTCTTCGAGCTCGTCGGTGTTTTTTCTTCTGAGGACTTCCTCCTCGACGAAAATGGGGGCGCTGGTCCTCAGGGCCACGGCCACGGCATCGGAGGGCCTGGAGTCCACGGGCATCTCGCTCTTGCCGTCGGTGAGGTATATCAGGGCGTAATAGGTATTGTCGAGTATCTGAGTGACCACTATCCTCGTCACCCTCACGGTCATCGAATCCATGATGTTCTTGATGAGGTCGTGGGTGAGGGGCCGGGGGGTGGCAACCTTCCCCAGGGCCAGGGCGATGGAGTCCGCCTCGGGCTTGCCTATCCATATTGGAAGGGTTTCGGTGCCTTCATAGTCCTTCAGAAGGAGGATGTACATGTTGCTGCGGGGGTCGAAAAGAAGGCCTTCCACTCTCATCTTTACTTGCATATCAATCAAACCCCAATTCCGTCAATGCTGCCTTGTCGTCACGCCATCGTCTTCGAACCTTCACCCAGAGCTCCAGGAAAACCCTTGCCCCCAGTAGTCCCTCCACGTCGGCTCTGGCCCTTGTGCCCACCGCCTTCAGCGTGGCACCCTTTTGCCCTATTATAATACCTTTTTGGCTCTCTTTTTCAACATAAATGTTGGCATTTATCACCACGGCGCCGTTTTCCCTTTCGGTCCAGCCCGTTATCTCAACCGCCACGGAGTGGGGAATCTCCTCCGAAGTGCTCTCCATAATTTTCTCCCGGATGATCTCCGAGACCATGAATCTCTCGAGCCTGTCGGTAACGAGGTCCTCCGGGTAATACTTCGGGCCCGCCTCCAGGTATTCCTTGACCTCCCCGAGTACCGTGTCGATGCCCTCTCCAGTAAGGGCGGAGACGGGGATTATTCCCTCGAAGGGATGCAAATGCCTGTAGGAGTCTATCACGGGCAGAAGTGCGGGCTTCTTCACCTTGTCCACCTTGTTGATGAGAAGAAGGACGGGTTTTTCCAGCCGGTCGAAAAGCCTCACCACCTGCCCTTCCGCCTGGGTCGGCCTGGTCGGCTCAACCATGTAGAGGATTACGTCTACTTCCTTGACGGCCCGCCTGACCTCTCTGAGCATCGCCGCGCCGAGGCCGTGCCTGGGCCTGTGGACGCCTGGGGTGTCGATGAAGATTATCTGAGCATCGGCCATGGTCTTGATGCCCAGTATCCTGTTGCGGGTGGTCTGGGGCTTCGGGGTTACTATGGACACCTTCTGGCCGAGAACCGCATTGAGGAACGTGGACTTCCCCACATTTGGCCTTCCGATTATGGAGACGAAGCCGGAACGGAACGCCTCGTCGCCTCGCCTGGAGCTGGAAATCGCCACTCAACCTCCCCTATCGAGAACCCCGCGCCGGGCCAGCCAACTACAGTTTGGCCACGGCCGCCTTGATGCGGTCAACCGCTTTCCTGATATCCTCGATGCTCGTGGCATAGGAGATTCTGATGAACGCGTCGTCGCCGAAAGCGTCGCCCGGGACGAGCGCCACCTTTGCCTCCTTCAGAAGATACATGGCGAGTTCCGAGGACGACTTCACATTTTCGCCGTAGAGCCCCGAGGTGTTGGGGAAGGCGTAGAAGGCCCCGGTGGGGGTCAGGCACTTGACCCGCGGTATCGCGTTTAGCTCGCCAACGAGGTATTTCCTCCGCCTGTCGAACTCCGCCAGCATCGTCGCCAGGAAATCCTGAGGGCCCCTGAGGGCCTCGACGGCCGCCGCCTGTGCGATGGAGGTGGGGTTGGACGTGGACTGGCTCTGCACCTTGGTCATCGCCTTGATTATCTCGGCGGGTCCGGCGGCGTAGCCTATTCTCCAGCCGGTCATGGCGTGAGACTTGGAAAGGCCGTTGACAACTATGGTCCTTTCCTTGATCTCCTTCCCCAAGGAAGCCACGCTCGTATGCTCTGCCCCGTCGTAGAGGAGCTTTTCGTATATCTCGTCCGATATCACGAAGACGCCTCGCCTCACGGCTATGTCGGCTATGGCCTCCAGGGCCTTTCGCCCGTACGTCAGGCCCGTGGGGTTGGAAGGGGAATTCAGTATCAGGGCCTTAGTTCTTTCCGTGATCGCGTCCTCCAAGGACTCGGGCCTCAGCACGAAGGAGTCGTCCTCGAAAGTCCGCACGATGACTGGCTCGGCGTCGTTCAAGAGCACCTGGGCGGGATAGGACACCCAGTACGGAGAAGGTATTATGACCTCGTCGCCGGGGCCGAAGAGGGCCTGGGCGATGTTGTAGAGGCTGTGCTTCGCCCCGCAGGAGACGATTATCTCGTCCCGCGAGTACGCGAGGGAATTGTCCGCGCGGAGCTTGTCGATTATGGCGTCCTTGAGGGCCAGCGTGCCGCCAACGGGCGTGTACTTCGTAAAACCCTCCCTGAGGGCCTTGATGGCGGCCTCTTTGATGTTTTCAGGGGTATCGAAGTCCGGCTCGCCCACGCCGAAATTCACTATATCCTCGCCGCCAGCCTTCATCTCCTTGGCCTTGGCGTCCATGGCAAGCGTGGGAGAGGGCTTCACCCTCTTGACTCTCTCTGCAAGCATCGACATTACCTCCGGGGGCTGGGGTTTGATTCAGAAATCATAGCACATGAACGGCATGGGCCACAAACTCACGAGGGGTCATGCCGCGGCGAGTCCCGGGAAGGCTTGAAGGGCATCCTCGGGGACTGTCAGGCCATCTCCCCGCCAGCTCTATTCCGCTCCTTCCTCCTGGGAGGCAGACGCCTCCTAAAGCTTGCTCGCCTCGGCCCGCGCCAGCTCGGCCCTCGCCTTCGAAAGCCTCTTGTGATAAGACTTCGCCTTGGAAGCGTTCTTGGCCGCAATAGAGGCGTGCAGGTCGCCCTCGAGCTCGGCGACCTCCAGGCGGCGGTAGTAGTCCAGCGACTCCATGCAGTGGGCCAGCACTATCATTCCTGTAAGGACGGGGTGGTTATTCGTGACGTTTGCGCCCTTTAACATTGTCCCATGTTCGAGCTCGACCTCGAGCCCCAGGCGGAACTGCTCCGGCTCGATCTTCATGCCCTTAGGGCTAAGCGCCTTGAGGATTATGTTGCTCTCCCTTGCGGTTACCTTGGGCTTCTTGAGCTTCGTCCAGTCCCTGATCCCGAGTTCCTTGCAAACCCTCCTTACCTCGGCCTTTGATACATATTCCGGAATCTTCATTTAGGCCCCTCCATTCGGTTCTTGTCCAGTCCCGAGG